>NZ_JBFRUJ010000015.1:0-236696 GCF_041474575.1 Vibrio sp. 10N.222.51.C5 | reverse complement strand
AAGCCGCGATGAACCTTTTTTTATCTACAACCAGTTCGGGAACCGTATGTCCCGTGTCGACGAGGCAAAATTTCTAATCGGCCAACTGAATACTGTTTTGGATGCCGCTGAGCAATATTCTCGTGATAATGGCTATCTGCCTCCTATTGCTTCCGATACCGATACGAACTTCGGCTACTTAAACATCAATCACTTAATTGCAAATCCGGGCTTATCCACATGGAAAGGGCCGTACCTACCTTATGAAGATACATGGATAGGTGGCGATCAGTACATCGACCACCCAGATTACATAGCAACGCAATTACTGCTTAAGGAAAAGGATAGTCTTTGGATAAGAGGAAGCTCCGAGACAGGTTGCGAATCGTCATCATCCACTTGCTCTGTTGCAGCTTGTATCTGGTGGGTACCAACAAAAGTCGCACAAGAAATTAATCAGATTGTGGACGGCAGTTCGAGCATAGAAAGCTCAGATGCGACAGGAAATATACGTTACGAAAAAGCTTTTGGTGGCGCACTTGTCTGTATGATTGGAGATGACTATCCAATGCCTTCTGCACAGTTCAACTAAGTCGTTTCTAATTATCTCACTGGCAACTTGGTCTTAGTTTTTACTTGACCAAAGGCGAAGCTCGATTCTATAGAAGCGATATTGGGTAGGCGAGTTAATTGCTTACGGATGAACTGCTCGTAGCTTTTGAGTGATTCACTGACTACATGCAATAGGTAGTCGTGATTGCCCGTCATTAGAAAGCACTCTAACACCTCGTCAATCACTTCGATGTGCTGTTCAAAGTCTCGCATGTTCTCTTCTGTCGGCTTTTCAAGTTTCACCAACACAAACACATTCACAGGTAAGCCACATGCTTCTTGGTCGACACTGGCGTGATAGCCGCGAATAATCCCCTGTTTCTCTAATGCTCGAACTCGACGTAAGCAAGGAGAGGGCGACAGCGCCACTCGATCGGCCAACTCTTGATTGGTGAGCCGAGCGTTGCTTTGCAGTTCAGCCAGTATTTTCTTGTCGATCTCGTCCATTGGCATATTCCATCAATATTGAGTTTAGTTTGGCAATATTATTGCTCAAAGTGTATGTCTTACTTCGCAAATAGCAATTTTTAACATCAGTACAAAACTAAAATTAAAGGAGGAACAACAAGCATGGAATGACTTAGGAATTATGAATACTTCAACTCAACTTAGCCCGCTGCGTAAAACCACCAAACACGAACAAGCAGAAGCCCTTGCGATTGAGCAAGCAAAGCACTTTGGTATCGATCCAAACAGTGATTACGGCGTCACGCTTATCGAACTGGCGACGACGCTGTACAAAGCCAATACCAAGACTCACGACCTTTGGGCATTGACCGTTGATGGACTTTCAGAACTCGACAAGAGTGACCGAATCGCCTGGTTTAACGCCAAACGTTTCCTGTCATTCCAGATCGCTAAGATCCTCGATAACCTGCAAAACCCGATGCGTGCCACTTACCAATCCATTGCCACCAATAATGGCAACTTTGCGTCTAAAGGCGCGTATCCTATCTTCGATAATGTGGCGGCTATCTTCTCGGCAAGCCCGGTTATTACGCGCACTGCGACCTATTTATTTGCCTGTACAGAATGGATTGAAGATGCGTTCAACGGTAAAGAACCGCTGCACGATATTTATTCTCGACTGCTTAACCCAACCTCGATTTCACTGGCTAACCATATGGTTGATATTGAGGCAGGCTCTAGAGCCAACGAATACCTCGCATGGAACTTTAATTCGGGTATGGCGGCCATTGATGGATTGTTGAGCCATTTACTTGGACATGAAGACATAGTCTTGGCTTCACGTAATATCTATGGCGGTTCTTACCAGTTGTTGGAAGATTGGTTTGGGAAACCGTCTAACCTAAATGTCGCGGTAGAGTGGGTGGATGGTTACTCCGGTGATGAGTTTGCGACGCGCCTTGATGAGGTTGCTGATAAATACGCAGATCGCATCGCTGCAGGTAAGAAAATCTACGTTTACCTAGAGTCACCGTGTAACCCGCATGGATACGTGTTGGATGTTGCTAGCATCAGTAAAGCTGGTCACTCTCGTGGTTGGGATGTGATTGTTGACTCAACAGTGGGTACACCATTGTTGCACCCAGTACTAAAACGTGACGATGTGATGGAAAGACCAGATTATGTGATTCACTCCTACACCAAAGAACTGGCGGGTTCTGGCACCACAACCGCTGGAGTTGTGATTGGCCGCAACGAGACCATGTTTATTCCAAAAGGAGAGGAGGTCACTTTCACCAAGTCCAACGGCGATGAGGTCACCATTCCATGGAACGAAACGCTGTTTTGGAATGTGTACTACATTAAGGGCGCATTCCTAGACGCAGACAAAGCGTTTGAAGTGCTCAATGGTATGAAAACGTATGAGATGCGAGTGGTGCAAAAAACGATTAATACACTGACTCTCGCGAAGATCTTTGATGCTCACCCTGACATCAACGTATCGTGTCCTGCTTTGCCAGACAGTGACAACTATGAACACTGCCAGAACAACATGTACTTGGGTTTGCCAGCGGCGCTTTTCACAATCGATATGGAAGGTAACGGCGATCGTGCGCCAATCAATCGAGATGGATTCAAACAGTTCTTCGACATGCTTGAGCCAGCAATCGGCATGCAAGTGAGCTTAGGGCAAACCAACACCGTGGCGCTGTGCCCAGCCCTGACTACGCATTCAGAACTCAGTGATGAAGCGCTTAATGAAACAGGCATCAAACCGACCACAATGCGTATCTCTATCGGCTTGGAAGATCCTAGAATGTTCATCGCTCATATTGTCGAGGCCGCTAAATTGTCTATCGACCGCAACCACGTAGATTTCTCATCCAGCTTCCCGAGTAGTGACAATATCGATGAAATCTATATGCAAACTTATATGGATGTACACCAGAGGTTTGTGAAAAGCTTGCCGAAGTTCAGTGAGCTGAGTCAGTAACTTAGGTCGGTAACTTAGCTCAGTAAGAAAAGTTAACAAGATTAGTCAGTTAAAAGGCCGTCAATAAAAAAGCACCCTGCTGACTCAGTAGTCGGTAGGGTGCTTTCTTGATATAGAACCTAGTGACCATATTGGTTTACCAAGTCACTTACTATTTTGGCTGGTGGCCTGTCTTTTTCGCAAGCTCTTGCATAGCCTCGGCAAACGTAGTTGTTCCGCCTTTCGCTTTAACCTGAACCACCTTATATCCTTGGCTTTCCAGCGCTTGGCGCTCTTCTAAAACGGCTTTGTCATCTGGCTGACTGCCTTGCACAGGCTGATGAATGTAACACCCTTCTAATTGACCATCTTCGACCAGTTGGTGATGTTTCAGTGCATTGATATCAAAATTCATAGTAAGTCTTTTCGCTTTAAATGGAGAGTCTCTGCGGCAAAGGCCGCGAGTCTTTATAATTTTATGGTTTGTACAATAGGCATTTTAACCATAAGAAGCTAGTTCAAATTCAGTAATCTAATGGAATGTAACTGGGTACGGGTATGTTCAGCGATAAAGAATGTTCTCCCCCTCGCTCGTTAATCTAAAGAGATCGTTGTTGGTCATTTGAGGGGGAGCTAGAGGGGGAGGTTTTTAATGATCAACTTGAATCTGAGTGTTGGTCATCATTGCGATTAGCTTGGCCACTCGGGCGCGCATCTCACGTCTATCAACAATCATGTCTAAAGCACCATGCTCGAGTAGGAACTCACTCTGCTGAAAATCGTCAGGTAATTTTTCACGTACTGTTTGTTCTATCACCCTGCGACCGGCAAAACCAATTCGCGCTTTAGGTTCACCTATATTGATGTCACCGAGCATAGCTATACTTGCCGAGACTCCACCAAAGGTTTGGTCGGTTAACACGGATATATAAGGGAGCTTTGCATCGGATAGTCGCTTTAACGCAGCACTGGTTTTGGCCATCTGCATTAATGCCATTAGCGATTCTTGCATGCGAGCTCCACCACAAGCCGAAAAACAGACTAATCCACAATTAGCCTCAATGGCTGAGTTAACCGCGTCAACAAAGCGAGCCCCAACAACGCTACTCATTGAACCTGCCATAAAAGAAAATTCGAAAGCACACGCCACTACCGGAAGTCCCAAAAGTTCTCCTTTTGCAGCGACTAGGGCATCTTTTTCGCCCGTGCTTTTTTGAGCAAGTGCGATACGTTCTTTGTAGCGTTTCTGATCCTTAAAATTGAGTAAGTCTTGTGGTTCATGTTGGCTACCAATTTCAGTCATCACTCCTTTATCCAAGAAGCTGTCTAAACGACAGCGTGCTGTCATCCTCATGTGATGATCACACTTTGGGCAGACCTCCAGGTTTTCTCTAAGGGCTAATCGGTATAAGACTTGATCACACGCAGAGCACTTGGTCCATACCCCTTCAGGAATAGAAGCTTTACGGGTACTTATTATATTCTTCTTATCTAATAGCTTTTCTAACCAACTCATTGGAAACCTTATCCAGTTCACTTTAATGATGAGCATTGTATAAGCCTGTTTTTGGTAATAAAGTGCTTAAAATTGGCTTTATAATCCTATTTGGTGGGATTGTTGGTGTCGGCGGATTATTGATATGGATGAGGTTAATGGGAATGCTTGAGAAGATTGACCAACAATGGCTAAAAAGTTTTCACTGTGTTTATGAGAACAATAGCTTTAAAAGAGCGGCGGAGTTTTTGTGTTTACCGACCTCAAATGTAAGTCGTCACATTGCTTTATTAGAAGAGCGGTTAGATGCTCGATTGTTCGATAGAACGACGCGCCGTATAGCCCCGACAGAAGCAGGCGAGCATCTTTATTTACGTACTCAGCCTTTATTGGACAAGCTTAACGAAGCGCTTACGGAGGTAACGCAGCACTCACGTCATGTGGTGGGGCAGCTCAATGTTCTAATGCCTGATTCACAGGAACTCGCTCAAGCCGTTGTTTCATTCTGCACCAAATACCCATCTATTTCATTGTGTTGCGATACAAGCATCAGCCCTAAAGAGGACTTGCTCGATGGATTTGACGTTATTCTGAGTTTTCATCGAGGGAAACTTGAGGATAACAATTGGATAGCGAAAGAGATTAAACGTTGGTCTAGCGTTGTTGTGGCTTCCCCCAAACTTCTTCGCACATCTTCCAAGCCTTTTAAGATTACGGATTTGAAACATGTACCGTGTATTAATAGCTTTACCGCACTAAACGGAACGCCATGGGTATTTAAGAACGAAACAAGTGAGGTGATTACTCAAAGAGTAAAATCTGCGTTTAAAGTGAATAGTGGACAACTTGCTAAAGCTGGCGCATTGGTTGGTTTGGGCTTTGCGATACTTCCTAAAGAACTCTGTCGTCACGAGATCGAGACAGGCGAACTAGAGATCATAGAACTTGAATATCAACCTGAAGATTTAGTTCTATACGCTTTTTATGCATCAAGAAAGCACATAGCGAAAAAGGTTCCGGCTTTCATTGAGCACTTACAGGATCAAGGGAAGTAACTTGGGTTTGTGTGTGAGGTTCCACTGTTAAACTCCTCTTAAGCTCACCTTGATTCAGTCTTCTAACGTTTCAATACACCCTTATCTGACCTTTTCGCTCAACCATCGAGCGAAATCGGTACAAATCATAAACCTTTCCAAATGTGGAATCCACACTTCTTTTATTGGCTCTATTTTCCAATTGTGAATGGTTATAACCTAGTTTTCGTAGAAAAGAGGATTGAATAAGCCGTGAGCGCGGCGCTTTATAACGAATGAAAACTAGGCACAAACATGAACGAAAATTTTTATAGATACGCAATTTACACTGTTTTTTCAGCGGCAGCATTGTTCTCCGCTTTTTTAGTCACCTCAGATAATGTTTCCCCTTTCACCACTCAAGCGACTTTGTATCGTAACGTGGCGACCATTGCGCCAGAAGTGTCCGGCGTAATTACCGACGTCATGGTTAGTAATGGCGAGTTGGTTGAAAAAGGTCAACCATTATTTGCTATCGATGCCAGTAGCTACCAATTGAAAGTGGCACAAGCGCAAGCCGAACTGCATCAAGCGCGTGATTCTGACTCAGCGAAATGGCAGCAATTAGCAGCAGCGAAACAAACACAAAGCCAACGAGAATTCGAATATCACAACGCGAAACAGAAACTCGCACGTAACCAAAAACTGCGTAACAAAGGGCTTGCGACTGAACAAGATCTTGATGATGCAATCACCAATACACAAGTTGCGAGTAGTGCGGTTGAAGCTGCGAACGCGGAAGTGAAACGCATTGAGGTTGAGTTATCGACCCAAGACCGCACAGCGGCCATTGAATTAGCAGAAGCAAAACTTGCCAGTGCGGAACTGGATTTAGGCCACACTCAAGTCGTCGCGCAAACGGAAGGTGTCGTGACCAACTTACAATTGCAATCGGGCAGTTATATCACTCAAGGCACTTCATCATTGCTGCTGGTGGACGAAGCTCATGCGTGGATCAGTGCAGACTTCAATGAGAAAGGCATTGATAAGCTTACTAATGGCCGCGAAGTTTTGGTCTCTTTTGATGCGCTACCGGGCAAAGTCTTTACGGGTGAAGTGAGTAGCCAAGAGCGTGCGATTTACGACACCAATAATGCCAATGGCAAGCTGTCTAGCGTGACTAATGATACGCGTTGGATCCGTGAGCAACAGAAAGTACGTACCCGCATTACAGTTAACGAACTGGATCCTTCGATGATCTCAGGTTCACGAGCGAGTGTGATTGTTGAAAGCGGTAACCCAATAATGCACGTTATTGGCTCGGCTTGGATTCACTTGGTTTCAACATTTCGCTACATCTATTAGTAGGAGATGACTATGTGGACATTCGAAAACACCGCACAGGGTCATTCTCAACGTAATGAAGCGCTGCGTGTCGCACTTACTGTGACGATTTGTATGGTGTTGGGAAAGCTACTAAACCTAGACTCTCCCGTTTATCTGGCGTTGTATCCAACCATCATCATGACCAAGAATAAAGATTACTCTTGGCTTGGTCTGATCCGTACCTTGGCACCCACTTTATTGGCAGCAAGTACAGCGTTGGTGGTGACTGAGGTATTTTCACAGCATCCGTTTGTGGTGTGGACCATCAGCCTGTTCTTCTTCGACTTTATGCGCCGTCGAGCCACTACGCCAGCGAAGAAAGGTAAAATGTTGATGCCAACCTTCAACTGGATTTTGATTGTGGTGTTTGCTCAGCATACCACCATGGATATGCCGATGCGTATTCATGAAATTTTGGTATCCATGTTGATTACCATGGTAGTAGCAAAAACCATGGTGGCTCTGTTCCCTGTTGAGCAAGGAAACAAGCCTCCTGTATTTAAAGAACAGCCTGTCACATTTGAGAGCAGAGCAATTTCACTCGCGTTGATTGGTCTTGGTTTGGCATTCTTGATGATTGTCGACATTATCTCTGCAACGTTCTGCATGGTGCCAGTGATTGCTGCTGCAACCCAAACCACACACAAAAGCTTTATCGACGTGGTTGACCGCCGTTTTCAAACTCAAGTGGGCGGCTGTGCATTCGCCGTGGTGTTCACCTTGTTGATGGCAGGGCATCAATCTACATTCGGTTACTACACCATAGTGTTGGGTTTATTTGCCTTTATGATCACCGCATCAATGGCCAAAGCGAAAGGTTCAGCCAGAGACATTCATGCCGATGCGTTATTGGCGACTATGCTGCCGATTCAGTTGTACATGACCAGTAGCAATTTAGGGTTGGAAAGTACCTTCCTACGCGCTTGGGAGCTGACTGTGACTTTGTTTGTGCTGTGGGCTTTGTGTCATTTTGTTCGTAAGCCTAATGGTGAAGAGCCGGCACTCGTTCGCTAATAATCAAATCCGGCCAACCGATTATGGTCTGATTTGATTGCGCCTTTCATAAAATTAAAAAATGCTTTTACTTTGGCTGAATCTTCTAAATCTTTATGAGTCATCATCCATAGGTCTGTATTTTGGTGCATCACTTCCATATCTACTCTTTGCAGAGTTCCCTTACTGTTACCTAAAAAGCAGGGTAAGTAGGCTAACCCCATCTGATTTTCAGCCGCGATGATCAGGGGCTCAAAAGAGTCGGCTTTCATGACAATTTTGTCTTCCGAAATCAGTTCAGAAACCTGTAGCGAAGCACTGCCTCTATGCATCATTAACCAAGATGCAGACTTTAAGGGGTGCTTACTCTTAAGGCCATTTATATATTCTGGCGATCCGTAAACACCAAAGGCAATTTTACTTAACTTGGTCCCAACTAAATGGGCTGGCAACTCATTTGCCGGGCGAATCGCGATATCTGCATCTAGGTGTGAAATATCCAATTGACGAGATGTGAGGCTGAGTTCTAACTGAATTTTTGGATAAAGCCGATGAAAAGCAGCCAAATGAGTACCCAGAATGAGGCGAGATAACGCATCGGTCGTCGTTATTCTTAGCGTACCTTCTAGCTTCAATTCCCGTCCAAAAACCTTGTGTTCCAATTCTCTTACTGTGGATTCGATAGCGAGAGCTGACTCCAGAAGCTTTTGTCCTTCAACCGTTAGTTTGTATCCGGTAGGAAGTTTGTGGAAAATTCGTAATTTGTGACGATACTCAAAGGTGTCAATACGACGTAAAACGGTGCTGTGGTTTACACCAAGTGCTCTTGCCGCGGCCGACAGGGATCCTTCATTCGCCACTGTTAGAACATATTGTAGGTCATCCCATCTTATGTTGTGCATTTGCGCATATCCAACGTGTTCAATTAGTGAGTTTACCAAAAATTTAGCACAGCTATAGTTATCTCAACAAGGCAACAAACAGAACTGAAGTTCAAAGCATGCACTGATGGCACTTTTAATCTCCCACGCATTGAGCTTCAAAATTGACAATCAGGAGAAAGAAAATGTTAAAGAAAAATCTACTTATCGGTCTAGCGAGTCTTCTGGCTTTCTTTCAATTCACTCCAGCCTTTGCAGATGAAACAAAAGCAGTCGATTCAGCAAAGACACTAGAAACGGCTCAAGCATTCTTATGGGCGGCAGGCTCAGGTGATATGGCAAAACTCGAGTCATTAATGGCCGATGATTTTGTCTGGCACAACGAAGGTGACGCCGACATCCCTTGGATCGGTAACTGGGAGTCAAAAGAAAAAGTGCTCAACACTTTCTTTCCTCTATTTGGCGCAGGTTTGAAAGTCACAAGCTGGTCAACAGACTATAGTTTTGTAAACGGCGACCAAGCAGTATTCATGGGCAGCATGAGTGCCATTGCGAATGAATCTGGTGTAGACACGGGTAAATTCAGCTGGGCGGTTCGAGTTCAGGTTGAAGATGGCAAAGTGAAGAGTTGGAACTGGTTTGAGGATAGCTACGCAGTATCTAAAGCTTATCACGCCAAACAGTAACCACAGTGACCAATTAGGTTGTAAAAGCTCGATATTCTACAGAGGTATATCGAGCTTAACTTGGTTTTGAATAGCGACGCGAAGAGCCTATTCAACAATCCGACAGTTAAAAGGACACCTGAGACAATCTAGTTCTGAGTTTCAGTGTACGAGCCAAATAACGTACTTTGGCACTATTAAGTTTGGAGAAACTATTTATGAGCAATAAGCTAGCGAATGCGACTAATCTGTATATGGAAGGTATCCGAGATGGTCATGCATTAGAGGCGGTAACGAAGTACACCGGTCAACGTTATACTCAACATAGCACTGGGGTACGCAACGGTATTGATGGTTTTGTTGAGTTCTTCGAACCGTTC
This sequence comes from Vibrio sp. 10N.222.51.C5, assembly GCF_041474575.1. Classification (NCBI taxonomy): domain Bacteria; kingdom Pseudomonadati; phylum Pseudomonadota; class Gammaproteobacteria; order Vibrionales; family Vibrionaceae; genus Vibrio; species Vibrio sp. 10N.222.51.C5. The sequence goes on along the minus strand of NZ_JBFRUJ010000015.1, from coordinate 226,912 downwards.
TTAAAACGCTGCCCTGTTAGAGACATAAAGATCATACGCTCAATCGTCGATGGCCAATTCGTGTTTGTTCAAGCATTCCAAGATATTAATAATGGCGAATATAAGTGGGTGACTACGGATCTATTCGATACCGATAATGACGATAAAATTATTGAACATTGGGATGTGATCTCTGCCTTCGAAGATCAACCGACGGAAGGGGAAGGTCGGCTGCAAGGGCCAATCAATCACACTGACCTAGATAAAACAGAAGAGAATAAAAACCTTATCCGTGATTTTTTATGTGATGTCATGGTACTAGGGCAGAAAGACAAGCTATCAAAATACCTCCAGCACGAGGAGCTAGCCGTTTATCAAGCCTCAGATGTGAGCCCTTTAGATAGCTATATTGGTGGCTATGACCATGTGTTTAAGATTGTCGGTCAAGGTAACTTCGTAGCAGCTTACAGCCGAGTTATTGAGCATGGTCTCGAGGTTGCGCGTTTTGATCTTTTCCGAGTTGAGGGCGGTCAAATTAAAGAGATATGGGTAAACCAAGAGCCCGTGCCACCAAAAGCAGAATGGGTAAACGGCGGGAAGTTCTAGAGTCGCTTTAAGGGTATGGCTCGGTTAACGGCTTATGAGTGGTGAGTGTCAAAGACCTTCACTTACCGCCAAAATAGTTAAGCGAATACGCCGCACACATTGGCGTATTCGCTATCGGTTCTTCAATGAGTTTGGCTCTTTGAATTCGCCCCAAACAGCTAATTTAACGAACTTAGATAGTCGACTAACGCTTGTTGATCCTGAGTATTTCGCAAGCCTGAGAACCCCATATATGTGCCTGGAATCAGAGTTTTAGGTGATGCAATAAATTGCTTTAGCAAGGGTTCCGTCCAAACCTTATGGCTGCCAGAAAAATCGAGGATGGCTTTAGAGTAGTTGTTATAGCTGTCATCTGAAGCCACTTTACGACCAACAATTGAATTCAAATTGGGAGCAGTGGTCGAGCTGTCTGAATGACACAAGCTACATTGTGAGTAAAGCTGGCGACCTTGCTCTACACTATTTTTCGGTAAGTTTTGATCGCCAACTGCGGTATATTTGTTGCGAATACTGAGTAGAGATTGAGACTGTTCATCTGTTAATGATGCTCGTACTTTGAGCATGGCCATCGCTTGGCTCCAGGTCATGCTGGCTTCAACCTTTCCGACCTCACGACCATATCTGAGTACATTTTCGGTCTCAATCGATTGACCATTTTGTGCGACTTCTAAGTTGCGCATTAGCTTTCCGCGTTGCTCGATAAAACGATTAAACTCATCAATATTGCTTTTGGCAGCCTGTTCCAATACCTTTCGTTGATCTGCAGTGAGCAATGACATTACCTCTTTAGATACTTGGCCTCGTTTAACCCCGTGATTAGAAGCCATTCTTAAGCTTACAAAACCAAAGTGCTGGCTAGGTTTTCCCACTACCTCGAAGTCATTAAACGCTTCACTACCTGTAGACCAGCTTAAGAAGCGAGCGGCGAGGTTGGTTAGCTCTTTTTTGTCATTTTTATTGAGTTTAATCTTTGGCTTAGAGTTACCTTTTGCTAGCTCTTGACCTTTTCCGTTGAGGTGAGCATGTCGAATAGCGTCGAGCTGCTGGTTCTGTTCTTCCGTTAAAGTTTGGATAATCTTGCCAAAGGCTTCAGCGATTATTTCGCCGAGTTGGGCTTCATGCTGACCATAGCGCTGCCCAAGTTCGAGGAATTCTTTTTCCGAGATGCTCTCTCCGATTAATAACCCTTCTAATGCTCTGTTCATGGCAAATCGACTTTTTGCAACTTGCTCAAAAGGAGCTTTTTGTTGTTCAAGCAACGCTAGCAAAGTGTTTCGTTGCTGAGAGTCGAGGACAGATAAAGTTTGCTTGGCAACTTGGCTTCGAGAAAGGCTATGTCCACTTGCCACGCGCAAGCCAACAAAACCAAAATAGTTAGCCATACGACCAACAGACATATAGTCATTATTAGATGAGCTTCCCGTTAGCCAAGACAATGTTCTTGAAGCGATTGCATCGGTAAGCGCTTTTTCATCGACTTGCTCCCGAGTGATATCACGAATCATGTCGCTATCTTTTGCCATCACTACGGACGACGACGCCAATAATGCTATCGCTAAAACAAACCGAAAAATGCGCATCCTTGCTAACCTTACTTGTTGTGTGTGTTTAACTTCTTGAATCTTAGCCAACATGTTTGGTGATGGAAGAATATTTACACTGTTTTACAACTCGCCTTAACGCTCAACAATGCAATCGCGCCCTTGAGATTTTGCGTCGTAGAGGGCGTTATCCGCTCTTTTAATTAATGAATTCCAGTCATCGTTTATGAGAGCTTGAGTCACTCCAATGCTGACAGTATACGTGCCAGAAGAGAGCTCTTGATTGGAGTTGTGTTTTGCGTGGTTTCTTATTCTTTCAGCTATCTGCATTGCTTGAACTTTATTCGCTCTAGGTAACATGACAACAAACTCTTCTCCACCATAGCGAAAACAGAAATCGCTTGTGCGGCATGTATCTTCAAGAATTTTACCAAAGTGCTTAATCACATCATCTCCCTTGTCATGACCATAGGTATCATTAATTTTTTTGAAGTGATCTAGGTCGGCCATCAGTACAGAAATGTCACTCTCTCGGCCTGGTTGAACAAGCTTGGGTATCAGTTCTGCTAGGCCTCTACGGTTATAAAGGCCGGTTTGTTCATCAGTGATCGATGAACGATAGGTCTGCTTCAACAAACGATCAGTTAAGATCCAAAACACTGAAAATGCGAGGCTAACAATTGTGATTGTCATGATAACGAAAGACAATTTATGAATATCTGATATCAGGTAATAGTTCGAGTTCGTTCCTTTGGTATGAGCAAGTACGCCCCGAATTGCCATATAGAGAATGTTGATGAACAGGGTCAGGTTCAACAGGCACTTTGCTTCTCTGTTATCGTGCTTTTCCCCTGAATTGTTTGCACAGAGGGCTAAGATACAGATTGTCACAACGAGAATACTTCGAGCCTCGATCCTAGAAGTAACAGAAGGCGCAATTATGGCGCTATAAAGGAAGAAGCTAATGCCAAGGTGCGAGTTGTTCCAGAGCCCGACCTTGGCTTTGTTATACTTTTATTTTAGATTCTCTAAACCCGATGTATCGACGCCTTTTAAGGTGTCTTTTGCTACTTCATCTAAATCTGTCGTTGTCGATTTTTGAGGATAACCAGCAGCGGCACCTTTACCGATCGCTGTTGCTTCTGCTTGTAGTTTTTTCCCCTCAGATTCACCCGCGATCCAGCCTTGCTTGTAGTCACTGTCTGATTCAAAACGCTTTCCATCTTTTATGTAGTTTTCGAAGCTATTGCCGCTTTCTTGCATGCCGCTATGCCTACCGTCATGAAAACCTTGTATGTAAGAGGTGTTGTGACCACTCTCAATCAAAGCACTATCACTTGTTCCGCATCCGGACAAAAGAAAAACCAATAAGATTAAAAACAGTTTATTCATACTCAAAGCCTCGGAACTCAGTCGTCTAAATGATACGAATAGACCAAGATCATCTCGCAAAGGCATAACAGCGCTCTAGGCGGGAAAGCTTGTTTGAGAATCATGATATTCAAAACTTGAGAGAGTAGAGTTACTACTGCCTTATTAGATCTAGAACGATAGCAAATCACTGGGTGGTAATTTGCTATCAATTACAGAGTGAATATCCGTTGTGCATATTGGTAAGTTCAAGAATTAAGACGAGGTGACTTATTGCTTATTTGAACGGTTAACGATAAAACTCAATATCACGACTGCAATACTAAAGCCCACAACACCAATCCAACCCGCACGTTCAAATACCTGAATTCCCACAAATGAACCAAACGCACCACCGAGATAGTAGCCAAGCATATAGATTCCGTTGATACGACTTTGAGCTTGTGGGTCAATTGAGAATACGCGTACTTGGTTCGATACTTGAGCGCTAAATACCCCAAGGTCGATGAGAATGATGCCGACGATCAATCCAGCCAATGTGTCAGCGAAAAGCCCCGATATAATAAAACCAGCAGTAATAATAACTAACGCCATACTGATCATGTTTCGAGAGCCAAACTTGCTCACCAGTGACCCTGAAACTTTTGCTCCAATGACTCCAGCAAGAGCAATAACACCAAACATTCCTGCCTGTTGTGCATTGTAGTTAAACGGAGATTCACTGACATGCAGAGCTAACGTCGCCCACAGCGCATTGAACGAAGCAAACCAAAGCGCGCCAGTTAAAGCGGAAGTACGCAGTGTCGCATGCTGCTTGATTAACGTGGCCATGCTCGCAACCAGTTTAAGGTAAGGTATTTTCGTTGTCGGCGTGTTCGTCGGTAAAAAGGCATACAGCAACACACCAAAGACCATCGCAATAATTGCTGACATCATAAATACCGCGCGCCACCCAAACTGCTCACCGATGAACCCACTGAGTGTACGCGAAAGCAAGATGCCCACAGTTAGGCCTGTCATTAATGTGCCAATGACTTTTCCTTTCGTTTCTGGAGTACTTAGTGACGCTGCAAATGGAATCAGCTGCTGAGTGATGTTGGCACTCAAACCAATCGCAAAACACGCAACAACCAGAGCCACTAAGCTAGATGCAGTAAACGCGACAAAAGATGACAACACCAACATGACAGACAAGATCGCTATTAGGCGTCTGCGGGGTAACGTGTCTCCTAAGGGCGATAAGAATAGCAATGCCACGGCATAACCAATCTGACCGGCAGCTGGCACTGCGCCTAGCTGTTCGCTTGTTAACCCTAGCTCTGCGCCGATCTTAGGTAAGATGGGTTGGTTATAATAAAGGTTTGCAGCAGTTGCCGAGACTGCGCTCGACATCAGTAATAAACGTCCTGTGCTCAACACTTCTGTAGTCAATTTTGACATGGTGACACCTTAACTTTGGTTCATCGTTTTAATGAATGATTTCGATGAGCTAAGTCTAAGGTTAGCGATTGAATAACAAAAATAACCATTTGATTTAAATTCTATACGAATATGGTATAGATAACTTTCTAAGCCATGTTTTGTTGAATCGCCTCAATTTCACTCTGTACGACAGCAACAAAGACACTGGCTGTAGGGGATAGAGTATGCGAATGGTGTGTCATCACTAATGGCATTTGTACGTCCACAGATTCAAGATTAACAAATACACATCCCTCACTGCGTAAATCACGAATTGCATGCGGTGCGATAGATACACCTAAGCCAGAAGAGACTTGGGTTAACACGGTTTGCATGTTGTTGGGTTGTTTTTTTATATTTGGAGAGAATCCAGATAGGTCACATTGAGTAATGATGGAGTCAAATAATCCTACCGCTTGTTCACGTTCAAATAAGATGAAAGGGTCTTGCTGCAGTTGTTTCATTTGAATGGTGGAGTATTTAGCCAACTCGTGGGTGACGGGCAAAACAGCAACAAGCTTATCTGTATAAATCGTCACCGAGGTGTAATCATCAACAAGCAGGTTCGGCAGTGGGCGAGAGAAGCTAATATCGATCTCTCGTTTGTCCAGAGCTTCGATCTGTTCAGAAGCCGTCATCTCAACAAGATCAACATCAATATTGGGGTTTTCAGCAATATACTGTCGAACTAAACGAGGCAAAAAGCTCAGAGTTGCGCCTCCAAGATAACCAATAGTTAAAGTACCAATACAACCAGAAGAAGCTCGAATCGCGGACTGTTTTGCTTGTTCCGTTTGTTCGATGAGTCTAATCGCATCTTTAAGTAAGTGCTGCCCTGCGGCGCTAATGACGACTTCGCGAGATGTACGGAAAAATAGGCTCACTCCAAGTTCGTGTTCAAGGCTTGTGATATGGCGGCTAATGGCAGGTTGAACGGTATTTAACTCTTTTGCAGCTTTTGAAAAACTGCAATGTGTCGCGACAGCCACAAAGCTTTTTAGTACTTTGATTTCCATATAGCCTCAATATAAACCTAGGTGATAAAAAAGCGCTAACTTGCGCCTATATTGCTTTTATTATCAATCACCAAGACCTTGCTAGCAAACCTTAGGGTAATAACGTTTGCAAGGCTCTGGTCACTTGTGAGAGTGGGGCGATAATCCTACGTATTCAGCTTTCAAGCTTTCTGTTTTCTAGATAATTCTTTTTCAAACTTTTAGTTTTCGAGCTCTTCGTTTTCGAGATTGCGCCGAACTAAATCGTGCATTTGTTTTACAGTCATCAGTGCTAACCAGGTAATTTCTTCTACTGAACGTTGACCCGTTGTGGAAGTTGGGTTGTGGGCTTCAATCACAGATTGATAAATTGAATCGCCGCAAGCCTCTTCTATTGGCATAGCTCTATATAGTTTGGTTTATTTGAAAGCTAATCTATGAGGTTTAAGACAGTAAGATAGGGTTCAAAAATAGACAGCTTGGTAGTTGATGGAATCAGTACAGAACGAGATTCGACTTAATCCTATCTTCTCGCTGCGATTGTATTCATTGATCGAGTGGTCAAAGCCATAGGCTGTCGACGGGGCCATATATTGAGTTATGCCTTGCTGTGTCGCTGTTATTTCATCATGGCCATGACCGCAGAACACGTCACGAACGCGATATTTTCGAAGCACTTTCATCACATCAGTATCGTTCTCTAGGCGGATCGCTTTCATCCAATCTGCACCGACTTGAATGACAGGGTGGTGAACAACCACGATAGGATCATTGGCCTTTCTCAATTGTTGTTTTAGCTGAGCCATGCCGCGGTTATCAATACGCCCTGAACCAAGTGGGTGGCGGCTGTCTAGCGGCTTGAAGCTTGAGTCTAGGAACACAAACTCTCGTTCACCGATGGTGGCTTTGTCGGTGACATAAATCGTCGAGCCTTTTAGCTCTGTGCGCATTAAGCGAGAGTCATCATGATTACCCGCAATCACGTAAATGGATTGGTCGCTAATGTGTTGCCTAATGAATGCCTCTAATCGAACGTAGTCGCCATACTTTGGGTTACAACAAATATCACCAGTCAGAAAGATGGTCTTGCATGCCGTGTCTTTGTTGACGTATTCCAGTGCTCTGCGCAGGTTCTCATAGCTGGATTCATCGGAAAGGTGGCAATCACTGATTTGGTACACGGTATTCATTGTTATTGTCCGGTAATTCGATACGTAGAATTAAAAGTGATAGAAAAATGCCTGCTAAATCAGCAGGTATTTATTGGTGTTATTTCGCTTTTGATGCGGCGTGGTGTTCAATCATGAAGGCAATAGCTTCATCGTTTAAACAAGATTTACTCACATATTGGCGCTGTTTACCGATATGCAGGATAAAACCAAGATCGGTCTGCTCAAGTTGGTCGATGTCACTCCACGCGATGGTGTTGGTCGCTTTGTGGTTTTTGTAACTTACTCCGTTAGCGTCACCTTGAAAGACGATTTTGCTGCCTGCGCCTGAGCTGATTTTTTGTCGCCATAACCACCAGGTTCTTTTGCAGTACACACTGAATGCTTCAATCACACTCAAAACAATAAAGAACCAGCCAACATAGCCGTTAGGTAATAGTTCAAATTCCAGTAGAACCACACCAAAAATAAGAAACAGTATTCCTTTTAAGTAGGCTTTTGGAAATTGAGTCGTAAGGCTAGTTTGATCATAACACTCCGCGAAAAACGTCTTGTCGAGTTTGTATTCTGTAGTGAAACCGGGTTCTTTAGACATGTGAGGCTACTTTATGGTTCTCTGTGAATGGGCTGTCAGTGGGCAGGTGTCCCACGCTGCAATTTTGCAACTTGATTATTGTATCGCTTCTCACTGTTTTTATTTAGATATTTTGGCTCTGTTTTGTAAATCGATGATACTTAACGGGTCTATTCTAACTTTAGCTATCAGACTAGTGTAGGGGCATCTTTAAAGTCACCTAAAAAATTGGTGATGGGATGGATAGATCTGTGGAGTCACCCGGTTGTTGGGACTACTGGCCTTTTTGGATAAAACTTCGATCTCATTTTGTTGGTTGATGGAGTCTATAGTGATTAGCGTGCTTTATCACTACTGTTGAGGGGCTGGCATAGTCTGCTCTAACAGAATAAACATATGAAGCTTGCAAAGTTCATCACTGTTCACTCTGAGAGGCCATGCCCAAAGCGATACCTTGGGCATGGCCTTATTCTATTTCAGTTTTAGGATCAGTACTCGATGAATAATGACACCTGCTTAACGTTAATGAAGAAACTTCTTTCATAGGGAGAAGAGGTAAGAGCAATATCTAGTTTGTTCAACCCAGACACTCTCTTCTCATTTAATGCTTCTAATAGTTTAGAGTTGGTAAACCTAAGCGTTTGACCGGCTTCTACGTTGTTGAATGTAGTGAGTGGATTACTCCATGCTGCACATATTGTAAAAGACTCACAGAACGTGTCGTAATCCAGTGTGTTTGGAGACCAAGTTTGATTAACGATATGCGCAGTTACATTGTTGAATGGAAATTGAAGAGTTGAATCTCCGAAATCAACAATAAGCGTTGCCTGTTTAATTTTCCCTCGAACCTCACTTAAGTCAAAACTCGCTAGTGTTTCGTAGTCGTATGGGATTGAAGCCCCCGCTCTCAAGTAACCACCGACACGATGTTGCGTGACTTGTGTTGCCGGGGTTGCTTGCCAGTTTTCTCTTTCCAAACCGAATAGGTTAGAGGGGAGGGTCACATTCACTGGCGGACTGAAATCAGAGGCTTGGTATGGTGGAGTTTGACCGAGAACTCCTTGTCGATAGGAGTCAACGCCACTGTAGATTAGCAGTGCGTTCAGTTCATAAGGACCATCGGCTTGCTTAAACGTGTCACCAGGAACGGTAAACTTGATGGTGTTTTCGCCAGCCTCAAGCGGTTCTTGGAAACTCACTAGCTCTAAATACTCTCCGGCTGCACCAACGATATTTACCGAACCTGTGTAAGTTCCACTGCGCGTAACATGGATAGGAAACTCAAAACTAAGCGAATCAATGTAGGTTCCATCTTGCGACATAGTCGGTGTGGTGACTAAACTCCCCGTGACTTCAATCGGTTCGCGGCAACGCTCAAAAGATGCTAAATCAATAAATTCTTCAAACTGAATTCGAGGGGCTGAAATTCGTATGTCATCTTGAGTGATTGCGTAGATGATCGTCGGGTTGGAGGTCAAAGTAGACGCTGAATCAAACGCGCCAAAAATATCTTCAGTTGAGTACTGTAGAGTGACGATTTGCTTCGCAGGTTTGAGTTGCAGACGTTTGCTTGTGTTGAGCTCGTCAATTCCATCGGTGAGGTAACCATGAATGGCAAAATCCCCCGCGGATTTAACATCAAGTTCCAAGCGCTGCTCTAAGGCAATAACACAGCCTTCAGAGGAAAACAGTGGAGCGAGTGAGAGGCTGACAAATTCAATGTCAGAGGGTAGTACGTGGATTTTTTTACTTGTCTGGCGAGTGATAGTTGTTCCATATTCTTCAAAAGACGTTATGCCTTCAATTAGATAATCCCCTTCAGCGGGTGGAACGAAAATATTGCTGTAGACACCATCTTTAGCAATAGCATCGAAATTGACACCCTCATCTTTAAGCGTCAGGCGTGTTTTTATTCCAGCTTCATCAATGATCACTGCGCTGGTTTGGGCACCTGTGATTGGATTCCCTTTGTTTGTCAGTAATGCAGAAACGGGAACTGGTTCACCGACCACAAATTGGTTTGCAGCTATCGCCATGCCAAACGCAATAGGGGATTGGATCGCAACCTGAGCAATAATTACTGTGTTGTAACTTGGGTTTGGAAAATCAACGACGATCTTCCATTCGCCAGGTTCAGGGTTAGTTACTTCAGGCAAAAATAAATAGCTGCCCGGTAGCGGCGGACTTTGTGTGTCACCTGAAAGTATGTTCGCTTGCACATCATTGGATGATGTTGCGACTTGCCCGTTAGGCTTGACTAAATATACGGTTGCATCATCCAACGGCACGATGATTTCTGCTTTTAGGGCTTCCGCTTTGTCGATGGTAAATAGCATTGTGACTTCGTTATCGTTACTAGTCACTGGTTGAGATAGTGTCGTGCTTGTACTCATCCCAACGGGTATTGCATTACTGGCGATAGCCGGTGTGATGAAGGTACAGAAAAGACTGAACACCATCACTAATTGCTTGATGAATTTCATTGTGGCCACTCCTTAGCGCATTGAAATAATTTGTTGTAGAAAACGTTCAACGTTTTGTCCCGTTTTCATTGTTGAGTGGTTAGCCAATACGTTACCCAATGCATTGGTATAACTTGGGTTAGCGCTTGCCAAGGTCACAACAACATCATTTTCTTGCGGTACTGTTTGAATGGCTTGGTAACTGACTATGGTGATTGGATGAGCTTGTGGTCCATGCACACTTGGCATTGTGACCGATTGAGTTTGAGTATCGAGGTAGGCCGCAGAACTAAAGCTTCTTAGCGCCTGCCAAGCGGTAACGCCTGCCCAACGCGATCCCCACGGGAATAGGCCAACGATATCAGGATCTTTCTCAATAACACCGTCTTGGTTGAGATCGGCATTTGCCCCAATAGAAAATGTATTTGCAATATTGCCGCGAGTACGCATTTGGATCGCGTTTGATGCTGTATCCGTTGTTAGATCACGGATACCAGGCATTTTAGGACCCGCAAACGGAATATTTGGGAGTTGCATGTACTTGCCAGCGTAATTATTTGGATCGGTACTGACGTTACTGTAGATATCGGCGTAGTGGTCCATTTTTATCACCGACAAATCTGCTGCGACGCTACCAAGGTGAGGTGTGGAGAAAGTAGAAAGGGAGGTTATCTCAAAGGAAGGGCTAAGTGCTTTGAGGTTTTGGGTATCTAGCCCGCCTTTACTGTGTGCAATGACGTGAACTTTGTCGGATTTCAACTCATCGAGAAAACCCTGAATTTTGTTGTTCAAGATATTAGCGTTAGTCGCTGTGGTTCCATTTTTGTCAGCAGAGAAACGAGTATAACGAATGCCATAGTCATCAAGTGTAGAAAGCACGCCTGGAGCCGTATCATCATCCCAAGTGTCTGATTGTGCAGCAATGCCATGAGCAAGAATCACAGGAATGGCAACATCAAACTCGATTGAGACCCAATCGACAGACATACACCAGTTGTCTCCCGTATTGCCAGTATCAATATCGACGCGAATCTCATTGTTTTGGCCGAACTTGATATCACTGATATCGACTTGAAGGTTAGTATCCGTCCAACGGTTATCAGCGCCTTGCAGCGTACCTAAAGACTTTCCGTTAAAAGATACGATATCTATTTCTGGAGCAATATTACTGACGTTGGCATTGGAGTCTATGTCGAAGACCGGCATGCTAATCCTTGCGTTAGAACCGAGAACGCCTTTTTGCTGCATATCGCCCAGTTTACTTGGGGCAATTCTCCCGTCACTTTGTAAAACGTTGGGGCTGACAACCATAGGAACAGGTAAAGAGATAAGTAGAGGTCCGCCAGAAGCATAGGTACAACCGGTATCCAGACCAGGACCAGAATTGACAACATAAACGCCGAGTACTTCTTGCGGTGGGGCTATCCCAGAGCTTTGTGAACGCATCGAGAAATTACGCAATTCGTGTGAATCAGGTATATCTTCGGCACTCGCGAAACTCGGAGAAAGTAACAAAACACTGAGCGTGGCGCTCGGAATGTATAGTTTCATTTGTTTACCTTTGAGTATAGGTTATCCAAGAATTTGGTTGAAGAAAGCTCTATCTGTAGTTGTAAGGTAAAGGCTTGGAGTTTGATGTGAAATTTATTGGGTATAATTTCGGCTTGTTACTCAATTGATAAAACTGCTGCTCTATTTTTTTTCAAAATAGGAAGAGTGCGATCGTAGTTTCTGGATTGCGGAAGTTATGTCCTTATTTTCAAAAGGAGGGGGATAGTGCTCTAATATTGTTAGAACAATCTAAGTTAGTTTATGAAAGAGTAGCTAAGAATAGGAAAATCAAAGTTGGATGTAGGTTTGTTACAGAACTACATAGAGCGCGCTGTTCTGAATGGCTGACTACTAACCTAACTGGCTGTGCAAAGTTAGGTTAGTAGAAATTATGTGGCTGTTAATTCAGATTTGAGAGATAAGGGCTAGTGTTTTTTAGTAAAAATGGTAAAGGTCGCAATAAACTGAGGTTTGTTATTACATCGTTCGCTACATAGTGAAAACAGGCGACATACCGCTGTCTTGTCCACTCATTAGCAACAAGCCAATTAAGACAAGTAAAACACCACCGAATAGCTGTAAATAATGACCTGCGGCTTTTAGTGAAGCACTGTTATTCTTGTTACCTGCTGCCAAGTAGCGTTTCACTAAGTGTTTGCCTGTTAGCGTCATCATTGCAATTAAAGAGGTTGTTAGTGCTGTGCCTATGGCCATCGCAAAGGCACTCAATACGCCCATCCAATATAGGCCAACCATGTTTGCGAAAAGCAGTACCATGATGGCTCCGGTGCACGGTCTTACGCCAATCGTCACTATAATTCCAGCATATTCTCGGAGCGTTGAGGCTTTGTTGATTGCGTCTGCATCGGCTACATGCTGGTGGCCGCACCCACAGTCGGCATGAGAATGATCTGCATGAGTGTTAGCTGCGGCTTGCATTGTGCTAGTAGCGTCGATTATCGGAGAAGGGGCTGATATTGATGAACGAAGTGCCATTGGCGAACGAAGTGCCATTGGCGAACGCGCTGAAATTGTCGCAGCTGTGTCTGTTGCGAGTGTAGTGATGGCTTTCACTTTCAGCTTAGGCTTACGCATAGCGGTGTAGATGTTTTTCAAAGCCTTCCAACATATAAGTGCGCCGACGACCGCGACTAAGGCAAAGCTTAATGAAACAAACATATTCGCTTTGTCATTCACTACTCGCATGGAAGCACTAAAGCCCCACAGCAACACGCTTACTAGTAAGATTGCGACCAATGCTTGTAAAAAAGCGGAGACGACCGTAAGCACTAAACTCGCCTTGGCTTTGGTTGGGTGAGTCGCTAAGTAAGTCGACACGATAACTTTGCCGTGCCCAGGCCCCAAAGAATGAAGCATGCCATAGATAAAGCTGAACCCGATAAGGTAACTGCCTGCGCCCCAAGGGTTGGATTTAGCTTCATAGAGCAGGTCTGCAAGTTCTGAATTGACTTCTCTTTGCCATTGAATGCTAGAGATAACTAACGATGGCCACATGGACCACAGTTGATACGCACCAATAGCAATAAGCATGAACGCGCCAGCACCAATGAGGTAGTGATTGATTTTGGATTGATTTTTCTTCATTTAACAAGAACCTATATCTGAAATCTTTCTGTTAATTAGTTGCCATGCTTAATCAGCTAGACGCTGACTTAAAGGCTGAAACGAATCACTGCGACTAAGAAGCGGGAACCGCCGCACAATGAAGCTCAACCGATTGTGTAAACAGTTGGCCTAGCGTGTTATCTGGATCTGCATCGACAGGTAAAGACATTGCATAACTCATTTGCTCTGGCGTCGGGTTAGGCTCGATTAATTCTAAATGGCATTGTCTTGCCAGTTCAGGTGACAATGTCACGTCGCTGTTGGATAGCCACGAAATGTCGACAAAGTAACTAGGGTCAAAAATCAATACGCGAAGCGAGTTTCGTGTCACAGGCTTAGGTTTAGAAAGTGGTAGGTCAAATGTTAGAACCATCTTGGCTTTATCACGCTCAAACTTTGCGTTCTCAACCACCTGATATTTGATGGGCTCTTCACCATCATAAAAGTACGTGAAGTAGTGCTCGTACATCATGTTTTCGATTACAGACGCAGCGAGCTTTTTGAATGTTTCAGTTTCTGTATCGGCAGAGACGTCTTCTCCATCCAACATGTACATCGAGGTCATTGCATCAAAAGACCACTCCATAGAGAGACCGGTGATCATGCCATTCTCTCCCTCAATATGAGTTTTCATCTCTATCCAAGAGTGAGGATGGGCATATAGATTTGGCGCAAAACACAATAATGCTAGGCCAACAGTCAAGCCCTTGAGAGAGCGAAAGCATGTCGAGAAACGGCTTACATAGCGTGTGGAGAGGCGATTGATGACATCGATTAGAATAAATGGCTGTTTCATGAGAAATGATGGTAATTTAGTGTGATGTTATATTATAACAACTCGATGCGTTGTTCACTTCAAATTATAAGCTTGTTTACATTGAAGCCGACTGCAATTCTTGATTTTCAATCCAACCTATTTTTCCTATAAACATCTTTGATTGGTCCCTAATTCGACATTATTCAGACTAGTGTGTGACGTTGAATAGTCGATTAAGCTCTCGGTTGTGCGAGGCCTTTTTGTAATGGGTTTGAGCTTGGCTCTTGATAACAGGCATTAACAACGCAAAAAATACCCCCAGTAAAAATACTACCCCCTAGTATATATGGTTATTTGAAAGGTAACTGAGATAGGCTGAAGATGACGGTAAGTTTGGGTGCTTGTGATCTTCGTTATCGATCCAGTAAATCTTATTTTTCACATGATAGTTATTGGCATATGCCAATAATGGGGCGTATGCTGAACTCCTGATCATCAATAACAGGAAGTTACTATGTTATACGCAGTACCTTGTCGCGACCTTCATGTTGGCAACCACTTTGCTCGTTCCCCACAGATCGCGATTGTCGATGAACAACGACAGATAAAACAGATTGTTCCTTTGATTGACTCCGACACCTCTTGCAATAAAAAGAAGCAATGGATTTCGGTTCTCCGTTCTTACGATGTGAAATCTGTGGTGGTTCGTTATATTGGTAAGAAGATGCTGGCGCACTTGTTCAATAACGATATTCGAGTCTTGGCATCGACAGGTAAGGCAGAAATCGGGGCTTTGGATTTCGACAATCTACGGGAAGTGACCGATCTCGATTATGGTCGCGAGCCGAGAAATAGTGGGTGTGGCAATAAAACGTGCGGCGAAAACGGGCACAAAAAACAAGCTTCGATTCTAATGGTACAGCCTAATCAGCTAGGTGCTATTCGAGGGTTCCGACAATGACCTTTTTGTTGACGCTATTGGGGTTTGTCGGAGTCGTTACATTGATGGCGATAGGCGTGATTTTTTCGCGCAAGCCAATCAAAGGCAGCTGTGGAGGATTGGCGCAGTTAGATATTGAGCGTGAATGCAATTGCAAGGATGTGTGTGAAGGGCAAAGCAAAAAGCTGTATCAGATTACTGAGCCATCAAGCTAAGTATCGAAGTAAGCATCAGAGTTCTCGCTCACTGAGTTAAATAACTTCTGGCTAACACGTTAATTAACTACTTTGAATCACCAACGCGTGACCATTGACGATGCACTTGGCGACTTTAGCTCGTGCACGCTTGATAATGTTGCCGAACGTTTGGCGAGACACCTGCATTTGTTCAGCGGCTTCAAGCTGGCTCAGGCCTTCTTGATCAGCCAAGCGCAAGGCTTCGAGCTCTTCCAATAGCAATTCTTCTTTATGAAGCTCGTCCATAGGAACACCATTGGGCTTAAAACAAGAGTAAGCCGTACGGGTACACAACTGGCGATGTTTTTTTGGTCGAGCCATATCAATCTCTAGCAATCTATGGGTAAAGGTAAGTATGAAGGTTTTCTTTCCACACAATCATCGGCGTTGCCAAGTGTGCAGCCAAGGTTTTTTCAACGACAGCGCCATTTGTTTTGAAGCTATTGGCGAGCATGACACTTTAACTAAGCATGAGGCAGTAGCTAAATATAAAACCAGAGCCAAGATTGTACCAACAGATAAAGCTGAGGGCTACGATGGCATCATGCAAGGTGGCATTGTCACTACATTGCATGACAGCGCGATGTTGCATTGTCTATTTCAGAATGATATCAAGGCGATGACGGTGAGTTTAACCTCTCGTTTTCATCATCCGATTTTGATTGGTCAAGAACTGGAAGTTCGTGCCCAGTGGGTGAAAAGTAGACGTAATATCTACTTCCTAGAAAGCCAAATTACTCAGTGCGGAAAGTTATGTTCGTCGGCACAAAGTCAGTTTATGTCAGTTTCTAGCTATCAAACTTAAGCTTGGTATAGCGGTGTTGTTTTATCAGTTATAAAAGTCCAACTACGGTTTCATAATCACTGAAAATAACGTGTACGAAGAAGAGATTAACCGCGCCCTGTTGAAGATTCGTGAGTCACGAAAGTGGCGTAAAATCTTGGTCGATTATTTCGCAGATCAGTAATCGAAATTAGAGGCTTATTCAAAAGCTTTTGGACTTTCGCCGTTACAGTTGATCTGAATCTGAGGCCTTGATCTTTTTGAAGTATTTAAATGCACTCCAAACCGCGTAAGCCGCAACCCCTACAATCAATGCCGAGCGAAGGAGAATAGGCGCATCATGCTCAAGTTGACCAACATGAGGAACAATACTGGCAAACAATCGACTGGTAAAAAGCAGCCCCATTACTAACATAATTACTTTATTCATGTGACCTGCCATACAATTGAGTACGTTGCACAGAACGAGTTTTGGGGCGATTACACGGTTAACACGCCAGACAACGATTCTGCTCGAAATAAAATCATGCGCTTCTCAAACGTAACCGTCAATGCGATATCGGCGTTAAGCCAGTAAGCTAAAATTTCGTTTTTGGAAGGGGGCTGTTCTGGTGCTGGAGTTTCGAGTTCGAGACTGTGGAAGGGCTATGACATCTTCCCGTGAAATTGATTTTCCGGATTTAATATTCTGATTTATGATCGCATGCATTCTAGGGGGGACAAATGTCCTCCTTTTTATTTGGAGAGGCGCAATAAAATAGGTGCCACTAAAACAAATAATAAAGGACACATCTATGGACCTATTCGCTCTACTTGATATCAACAATACTTTAGTCAATATCCCAATAGGGGATGGCTACGCAATGAGCTGGATTGAAGCATTCGTCACCGTGTTTGGTTTGTTGTGTATTTGGTTTGCAAGCCAAGAAAAAACCATTAACTACCTGTTCGGATTGCTGAATGTCACCTTATTCGCGGTTATCTTTTTCCAAATTCAGTTATACGGACTGTTACTTCTACAACTCTTTTTCTTTTGCGCCAACATTTACGGTTGGTACGCATGGACACGTCCTAATGAGCAAGGTGAAACGCTAGAAGTTCGTTGGTTGAGCCAAAATAAACTAGTAGCAACGGCCGTAGCGTGTGCGATTTCTATTGCTTTGTTAACTATGTACATCGACCCATTCTTTTTTGCGCTAGCAAACATCGCGGTAGATAGCCTGAATCTATTTGGTGCGGATTTAGCGGAGCCAGTGCTTGAACCGGATGCGTTCCCATTCTGGGATGCCACGATGACCATTCTATCTATTGTTGCTCAAGTTCTTATGACACGTAAGTATGTTGAAAACTGGATACTGTGGATTGTGATTAACATTATCAGCGTTGGTATTTATGCGACGCAGGGTGTGTACGCAATGTCTGTTCAATACGCAATCTTAATGTTTATTGCGGCAAACGGTACTCGTGAGTGGGCACGCACAGCTAAACGAAACAGTGATAAATCGTTAACTCAAGCAACGGCTTCTTAGGAGTGAAGATGGCAAAGCAACCTCATATCTGCGTTGATGAAACGCAAATTGCTCCGTTAGTTATTGTTTGTGGTGAGCCAGATAGAGCGAATCGAATCGCTAACTTGCTTGAACATGCTGAACTGGTCTCTGAAAACCGTGAATATCGAATCTTCACTGGTCAATATCAAGGTAAAGCGATATCGGTTTGCAGCACGGGCATTGGTGCACCTTCAATGATCATTGCGGTAGAAGAGCTTAAGTTTTGTGGTGTGACTCATATCATCAGAGTAGGGTCTGCAGGTGCGATGCAGTCACATATCGGGCTTGGTGAGCTAATTATTGCAGAGGGCGCGGTTCGCGATGAGGGTGGTTCTACCGCTTACGTTAAGCCGTCGTATCCCGCCTATGCAAGCTTCTCTCTGCTTAAAGAGCTAGACAAGTTCTTGCAGCAGCAAACAACACCTTACTATTTGGGCACGGTACGCTCACACGACAGTTTTTATACCGATGACGAGAAGGCGCTTTGTCAGTACTGGAATGGCAAAGGCATTTTAGGTGCAGACATGGAAACATCCGCGCTGTTTACCGTGGGACGCTTGAGAGGGCTTAATGTCGCTTCTATCTTGAACAATGTTGTCTTGTACGAACAAGATGTAAAGGAGGGCGTTGGGCAATATGTCGATGAGGCAGAGGTAATGATGCAAGGAGAGCGGCTAGCGTCATTAGCGGCACTGGAAGCATTAATTACTCAATAAGAGCCTGAATAAATGCAAGACGAAAGCGATGGGAGACCGTCGCTTTTTTATTGGGTTCTCTCCTGTGGTTTAAGTGGTTACAATCGTTTGAATATAGACAGCAGTAATGCAATGAGAGAGTAAGTATGAAGATTGCACCATACTCAAGCGGACGCTTTAAAAACTACTTAGAACAAAAAAGCTCTGAATTTAGAGATCTCATCTACCAACACCAAGTTAACTCTCGTTACTTCAATCAAAATGATGAAATCCTACGTCAAGGTGAGCAGCTTCAGTATCTTTATGTAGTGCCCGCTGGAAGAGTCTCTATGAGTATTTCGGCGGCTAATGGGCGACGCTTTCAATTGGGCGAAGTGAATTGTGATTATCATATCTTCGGTGAGATGGAGTTTTTCACGCAGACCCCTTGTCAGTGGAACGTAGTGGCTGATGAACACATGCAAGTTGATGTTATTTGTATCCAGAAACTATCAGAAGCGCTACATGAAAATCCGGAGATGATGTTCTTTTTCGCCTCTGCATTAGCGGAAGATTATCAAGACTCTATGGGCATTTACACTAATCGTCTTTTACACTCAATTACCTACAACATTGCCTACGACTTATTGGTTCAAAGTCAGACAAATACTGTGTTAGGCGGTTTCGATAAAGTGAATCAAGAAGCGGAACGTTTTGGCACATCGAGCAGAGTGTATCGAAGAGCGGTTAAAGACCTATTAGACAAGGGTTTCATCAGAAAAGGAGATCAAGGGTTAGAAATTGTCGATCAGCGAGCACTGCAAGCTTTTATTGACTCCTACGAATAATAAAAGAGCTTGGCACTTACTTAAATGCCAAGCTCGGTTTTTCAATGTTTACTATTAACTACTCGCATCTATTTATGAGCGACTTTCTCTCAGCAACTAGCCCGTAAGTGTCCGCGCACCATTACCGGCGACTAAGTATTAATCCTTAAGCTTTTGCATACATGAGTGTTCTATAACCACCGATTAAGTTGCGTGCTTTAAAGCCGTTGTTGACGAGTTGGCGATAAGCCACGTTACCACGTAACCCGACTTGGCAGTAGATTACAATCTCTTTGTCTGCTGGGAGCTCACTCATTCGATCACGCAGTTGGTCGACAGGAATGTTGATTGCGCCTTCAATAAAGCCACCATTTTCTAGTTCGCTAGGGTTACGAACATCGAGTAGGAGTTGGTTGTCGCTTAATGTTGCAATCTCATCGAAATGAATAGGTGTCGCGTCACCTTTAATAATATTGTTGGCAACAAATGCGGCTTGGTTAATCACGTCCTTGGCACTCCCGTAAGGTGGTGCATAGGTTAATTCAAGGTGTTGAAGCTGATCAACGGTCATACCTGCACGTTGAGCTACTGCCATAACATCAATGCGTTTATCTACGCCATCTTTACCGACGGCTTGCGCACCTAGTATTTTCCCTGTCTTAGGGGCGAATAACATCTTGAACGAGACAATCTCAGCGCCAGGATAGTAGCTAGCGTGGCTTGCGGTATGCACATAGACTTTTTCATAGTCGACGCCTTCACGCTTCAACTGTTTTTCGTTTTTCCCTGTTGAGGCAACGGCTAGGTCAAAAATCTTACAGATAGCTGTGCCCTGTGTACCTTGATAGATTTCATTGCGTCCGAGCATGTTGTCGGCAGCCATACGACCTTGACGGTTAGCAGGGCCAGCAAGCGGAACTAGAGTTTGTGCACCTGTGACAAAGTCTTTTTCTTCGACCACATCACCCACAGCGTAGATGCTAGGATCGCTAGTCTGCATCATTTCATTGGTGTAGATACCACCTAGTTCGCCAATTTGAAGTCCTGCTTCTTTTGCTAACTTAGTCTCAGGACGCACACCGATAGCCATGATTAAGATATCAGTAGTTAATGACTCGCCATTATTAAGTGTTAATTCTAATTCACCCTCTATGTGTTGGTGCTTCTCGCTCTCGCCTGAATCAAAACTTGCGATGTGTTCGTTAGGTATATATTTCACAGACTCAAGCGCGACGCCGAGTTTTAGGTCGATGCCTTTGTCACGAATCTCCGCATGGGCAAAGCCGGCCATTTCCCGGTCTACTGGCGTCATTACTTGGTCAGCCATCTCAATCAACGAAGTCTTGATCCCAAGCTGATGAAACGCTTCCATCATTTCCAAGCCGATAAAGCCACCGCCAACAACTGTCGCGTGCTCAGGTTTATTCATTTGGATTGTTTCGATGATGCGATCCATATCTGGAATATTGCGTAGTGAATGGGTGAGGGGGTTATCGATTCCTGAGATGGGAGGAACGACGGCACCGGCTCCAGGGCTGAGTAATAAGAAGTCGTAACTCTCGCTGTAGTGATTACCATCAACAAGATTTTTGACTGTAACGGTTTTATTGGTGCGATCAATAGAGGTAACTTCGTTCATCACTCGTGCGTCAACGTTGAAGCGAGCTAAGAAGCTTTCAGGTGTTTGTAACAGAAGCTTGCTTCTATCCTCGATATCGCCACCTATGTGGTATGGCAATCCACAGTTGGCAAAAGAGACGAATGGTCCTCGTTCAAACATTATGATTTCGGCTTCTTCACTAAGACGACGAGCGCGTGCAGCAGCTGAAGCACCTCCAGCTACGCCACCGATGATTACAATTTTAGTCATACGTTTACCTATTACTGTCTCTAAGTTTAACTATACAAATTGCCGAGCATAGAGCTTGTATCTTCTTAATGATCAGTACTGGCTGGTCGCCGGCGATTGAGTAGTTTTCGAAATACCTAGATACTATAAAGATGTAAATTAGCATTGTCTAATATTTATTTTGAAGCTATCACCTCGGGATTGAGCGTTTGGTCCAAGGGCTGTGATTAGACTAAAGCACGCTAGTAAAGGTAATACGCGTTAGCGAGTCGAGTACAGGTTAGCCAAATTAACTGTCATGAGCATAATGAACAGGATCACGGATGTGCTGACTGATTACGTTCTTCAGATCTTGTTCATACAGATCTAGCCAGGCATAACGCTCGCGATACAACTTACGCTTTTGACGTTTTAGAGCTTCAAGATCTTTCCTGTTCGGGTTTGTCGGGAGACGATAGAAATAGTTATCATGCACCTGTCCATCGTGCTCTTCCCACAGACTGTCGTATTTAAGGCTGATGTCTTTGTTTTTCTTACCGTAGCGTAATGAGTTCGAGACATGACCAGACTCTTTTACCGCATAGATATTGTCGATACCCAAGTTAATAGCGAGCAGTCGTAGTGTTTCTACCATGAAGGATTTAGGTCTTAAACCGTAAAAAGCTTTGGTGAATGTGCGGCTAAATCCATTGTCATTGGCGCCACCCTGTATACCGCCGATGTAGATGTTGTTGTCGAAAACAGTAAACGAAATGGTATACATTTTTTCGAGTTGAGAGTTGGTCAATGAAATTGTCAGTTCACCTTCTTTTCTCGCGTTTCTTTCGAAGCTGAGATTAACCAGATAAACGTTGTCATCTATCTCAAGTTTTAAAAGATTGAGCCTTTCGTTATAGATTTGGTGTCTAGCTTCTGTTGCGAAGGTGTTTTCAAACCAGTCGTAGTGTTTGGATAAGATATCGATCTTTTCTTTATTGCTAAAGCCAGTACATAAGTAGGGAGTCACAAATTTAGAAAGGAAGTTGGGTTGCTTGATAAATAATAACTTTCTCTCTTCAGAGTTGAAACTATTACTCATTTTTCGAGTAGCTGAATAATAAAACAGGGCTCGAATAGTAAACTTAACTATCGCTTTGTACTTACCCTTATTTTTATGGGTATTTGCTTCAATCCCCATGCGAACGACATTCATAATCACCTCAAAGAAGAAGGATTGCTCGAACATAGTCGTGTCATGAACCCTTCCAATAATCTCACCAATAACAAGAAAATGATGATAGTGAAAAAGGTGATTTGGGTAAGTATGGATATGTATAGCTATGTAACTCAATCAGTTACTTAGCGTTCAGATTTTGGACAGATGTGTTTGTCGCTTTAGTGGGGAGGGGTATCAATGTTATTTATTAGAGGCGCTTGCTCCTAAATCAAAAATGCCACTACAAATCTGCAGTGGCATTAGAACGATAACAAACTATCACCTTGCTTAAACCTAAACTTTAGTTCTTATATAAACTAAAGTTCTAACAGTTTAGCCAGTTCACGCTCTTCGAGAAGCTCTTCAATGCGTTGACGAGTCTTAGGCGTTTCGGCTTGCGCTTTAGTCGACTTGCCTGCTTTTTTGCTTCGGCTCGTTTTCGCTTTTTCCTTAGTCGTCATCGTAATCTTCCTTGTGTTTTTTGTGTTACAGGTTGCACGTCTCTTTTAGTGCCTTGCCCGCTTTAAATGCTGGCGTCTTTGATGGGGCAATCTGAATCTCTTCTCCGGTTCGCGGGTTACGACCAGTGCGAGCAGCTCGAGAGTTAACTTTAAAGCTACCAAATCCAAGGATCGATACGTCATCACCGTTCGCAAGCGAAGTAGAGATACCTTCAACTAGCGCATTTAGTGCTGTGCCTGCTTGGTCTTTTGAGATGTCTGCAGAAGTCGCGATGTGTTCAACTAATTGAGATTTGTTCATAATCTATATTCCTTATTGAGTACGGCTGGCGTCTACCTTTAGCACCTAGCTTATGCGATCTTATCAACAGCAATTGAAATAATGTCAGTGAGCGGGTAGAGCTTTGTAAAGTAACCAACAGAATTGACTATAAAAGCATCTGTCGGTTCAATCAATGCAATTCATTGATTATTATTGGTTTATAGACATGTTGCCCAAATTTACTTGAGAAAAGAGCATTAGGGTTGCCCGTTCGATTCATAATCCAAATCGAAGCTGTCATCTATCACGTTGATAACGAAAGAGTAAAAACAAAGAAGCCCAGCTTAATTGCTGGGCTTCATGTTGTGCTGTCAGAGCGATTTGTTAATTCAGAACTATTTAGTAATAAAAATTTGTTCTGTTTCTAGTGATGTCATCGTGCGAACTTGACGCCAAATGTAGTAGAAAATACCTAACATCATCAGCATGCTTGGGATGGCGATTGCTGGGTAGCTGTAAAGTGTCAGCTTGCCAAGTTCTTCATTAAAGGCAGCGGTGCCAGCAGGGCTAGTCACAATCCAAGTCGCTAGGAAGTAGTTCATAGCTGAAGAAAATGCGAAAGTACTCGCGAATAGGTAGTTGGATGTCATTAGACAACGATCAAACTTTGCTTGGTTACCGAACTGCTTTAGGCGCTCTTCAATAAGAGAGATATTTAACAGGGCCGGTGTGAAGATAACTTTCTGGATAAACGGGTAGCGGGTGAAGGTTGAGCCAAGAA
This sequence comes from Vibrio sp. 10N.222.51.C5, assembly GCF_041474575.1. Classification (NCBI taxonomy): domain Bacteria; kingdom Pseudomonadati; phylum Pseudomonadota; class Gammaproteobacteria; order Vibrionales; family Vibrionaceae; genus Vibrio; species Vibrio sp. 10N.222.51.C5. The sequence continues at coordinate 203,261 of NZ_JBFRUJ010000015.1, read as the reverse complement.
CCGCCAAACCAATTAGACCAGGGATTAATGCTTCTTTTAGTGCTAACCAACGAGTGTCTAGCTCAAAGAAACCAATACCGCCCGTCAATAGCACGCTTACAAAGCCGAGCGCAGCGATGAAGTTGAACTTCTTATTGCGGATTAACTCCATGCCACCATAAGCAATAGGGAAGGCAAGGGCAACAAGCAAAGCTAAGCCTGTTCCGAGATGCTCATCTCCACTGAACTTCATTAAAATGAATGAAGGAAGAAAGACGTTAAACACGACTTCGAAAAGAGGACTCGATTTTTTGTTTTCTGTGTTACTCATAATTTCTAAATACATTATGTTATGGATTTGTTCTCAGGGATTGTTGTTTACCTCGTCCAAGATGTAAAGCCTTAAGGCGTCATGCTGTGTAACGACATGTGACATCAACGACATCTCTGAGCCTATATAACGCTCAATTTAATACTTTGTGAGGGATGTTTATCTGGCCGACTTGGGGAAATCGAGTGGAAATTTTGGTTTAGTTTATTCAAACCTAATTCAGTTTATTGCGTTGTCGCGTACTCTTACTCACATTCACCGCTCTCAAACGATTGATGAATGTGAAATGAGGGAGAATAGAAAGGAATAGTTATAAGTCCATTATTGGTCGAAAAGTAGGTTAAAGCTTAAAGGGATTTGGTCGGAAATCGCTAATTCACCCACGGTCGCTGAAAGTTTGTTTAGATTCTCTGTCGATATCCCAAAATCAGCGCCGTTGACGATGATTGTCGAAGCTGAGCTAACCATGACAAACCCTGAGGATGGAACCACCACAACTGGGAAGTCGATCGTTTTGGTTACGCCGTGTAAAGTAACTTCCGCTGCTACTGTTGTTCTTTTTGGATCACCAGATAGCATCGACGGTTCAACCTTCCCAGAGATCTTCACTTCAGGAAAAGTCATCGATTCAAAGTAGAGTTCATTCAGTCTCTGGTCACGAATAGCGACTCCGGTGCTCACGCTTTTCAAGTCCAATACTATTGAAAACTGACCCTCTTCGGTAAGCCCTCCAGACATAGGTTTGATGGATGCGGGCTCGACAACAAACTGCTTTTTAATGGTCGCGAATGTGATGTTCGATAACTTCGGATCTAATGTGTAGCCCGACTCCGCGAAAGATTGAGCGGAGATAACGGTGCATAGGAGGCCGAATGTAGAGATTAGTTTTTTCATAAGTTGTCACCAGATTGATGAATTCACAGGTTTACGTTCTTGAGTCGTACGTTTTTAAAATGACTTTTTGGAAAGAGTGATTGAGAGAAGCTTAGTTCAGCATTCGAAAAATTACCGCAGGAAAAGAAGAGCGTCGCTGTATTACTGGAATCATGATCGACGAAGTGACTTGTTTATTTTTGGTTATGTTATAACATAACCAAAATCACTCTTGCCAAGAATAATTATTCTGTTGGTAAAAGGGAAGCGATGAGCATGTATCAAGGAGACGACGTAATGAATGCCGTGTTAACCAAGCCTTTGGCTACCAATAGCAGCCAGCCACTCAACATTAGTTCAGCTGTGAGTATTCAGGATAAGGCAAATCACAAGCCAAGCTTGAGTGCTTCTGAGCAGCCAACGGTATTAGCGGATATCTACCAAAGTGATATTAATATAGCGGTATGGCAGCGACAGTTTGATGAAGGCTTAACGACGGCAATTAGTGAATTTATCGCCTTGAATCCAAACTTTAGTAAGTCTGTTAGCGTGTCACCTGATAATGCTTTCGATAAGTTGGAATTTGCTACCGATGGCACCGCCTCTAAAGCGCTATTAGAAAACATGGCAGAGCTGGTGGATATGTTCTGTTGTTTGTTTGAGCTTGAAGAAGTCGGGTTGCGTTTAGCCGTTCTGAATAAAGCGATGTGCCCACGTTTCCATTTTGATCAAGTGCCTTGCCGCTTGGTGACAACTTATCATGGTGTTGCGACTCAATGGTTGCCAAACGAGTTAGTCGACCGTTCTAAGCTAGGGCTAGGGGCTAACGGAAAGCCTGATTCTGTTTCAGGCCTGTACAACGACGAATCTGACATCCAGAAAATGGCCAGTGGTGATGTTGCGTTATTAAAAGGGGAGCGTTGGAGTGGCAATGAGAATAGAGGCCTTGTTCACCGTTCACCAGTCACTTCATCTGACGAAACACGATTGCTGTTAACGTTGGACTTTGGTTGATCAACTTTTGACTATTTAGTTCGCAACCTGTTTCTATTCAGACGTTCAACTCATTTAAATACCTTCCTAATGAGCTAACGGCATGGCGCGATCTGTGCCGTTATTATTCTCAAACAGAGACACTCATCAGCTGACCATGTTTAGCACATTAATTCAAAATTTAGAGTTTACCATTCTCTAAATCAATGGGTTACGATGCGTGCACTTACTCACATATATCAATATTTCAGTTCCTCATCGGTTTCTTAATTTATTTTAAAGCGTAAAATATATCCCGCTTGCAAACCTCTTTGGCAACCAATTTGTTCGCCACGGTTTTTTACTTCCACATTATAGGTTTCCTATGTTCAAGAAACTCTCGCTTAAAAATAAACTGGCGATTTCAGCCAGTATGGCCATTATCCTGGGGGGGATCTTGGTCGAGGCATTGTCTTTTCGTGCTTCATTGCAAAGGTTGGATACAGAAGTTGAACAGCGTTTAGAAGGCGCATCGGCTTCTTACAATCAATATGTATCGGATTGGATCTTATCCAAAGAGCGTGCGCTTACTTCTCTTTCGAAAGAATCCAAACAAGAAAGCTTGGTGACTCACCTAAAACAGGTTCGTGATTCAGCCTCTTTTGATAATGTCTTCTTGGCGTTTCCAGACGGTTCGCAAAAGAACGCAAACGGAGTGGTATTGCCGCCCGGCAATGATGACCCACGTCTATGGGGTTGGTACACCAACGCGGTAGCAAACCCTAGTAAGGTGTTCATGGATAATCCAACGGTTGCAGCTGCAACTGGGGCGAATGTTGTGTCGCTGGGTACTGCCATGCAATTACATGGTCAACAGGTTGTGTTAGGCGCGGATGTTGAAATTACCGACATTCTTAATAGCCTAGAGCAAGTGATTCTTCCGGGTGAAGGTTACATGTTCATCGCGACCAATAAAGGCACGGTTTATACGCACCCTGACACCAAGTTACTGAACAAAAATATCAGCTCACTTGGGTTAGATTTTGCGGACGTACAAAAGGCGCTGACTAGCGGTAAAGACACTTCTATCGAGTTGAATGGCAGCGACTATGTTCTGTACGCACGTGCGATTGATGGAACGAGCCTGATTACTGTGAGCGTTGTTAACCATGACTCTCTGGTTGCGCCACTATTTGATGCAGTGATTGGTCAAGTGTTGGTGACGCTACTTGTGGTGATCGTATGTACCATACTGTTTAACCTGTTGTGTACGATTCTATTCCGCCCGTTGAACCACGTTTCTCAAGCACTGGCGCAAATCGCGAATGGTAGTGGTGATTTAACTCAACGCATTCATGTTGAAAACCAAGATGAAGTGGGCGAGTTGGCTCATAACTTCAATACCTTTGTTGGAAGCTTACAGCAGTTGATTGGCCATATCCGTGGGCAGTCAGAACAGCTAAACAGCCAGTCAGAGCAAAGTGCTCAGCGTGCGAACCGTTCGGTGGATGAGCTTAATCATCAGCAGCAAGAAATCACTATGGTCGCGACGGCCGTAACTGAAATGGCGAGCGCCACGCAAGAGATAGCATCGCATGCCGAGCAAACAGCAAAAGCGGCGCAAGATTCAGCGACAAGCACTAACAGTGGTCACGCTCTGGTTGTGGATACCAAAGGTTCAATCAATAACCTAGCCAATGAAGTTAATGAAGCGGGTAGTGTGATTAGCGAACTTAACAAGCATGCTCAAGAGATCTCGACTGTACTCGCAACGATTCAAGGCATTGCAGAGCAAACCAACTTACTTGCTTTGAATGCTGCGATTGAAGCGGCTCGTGCTGGCGAACAAGGTCGTGGCTTTGCTGTGGTTGCTGATGAAGTACGTGTGCTTTCGCAGCGCACTCACTCTTCAACGGAAGAGATCAAATCAACAATTGATATCCTGCAGCGTACAACGGCGCAAGCGGTTGAGCTGATGGAGAGCAGTTCTAAGTTGGCAATACATTCAGTAGAAGATGCCGATCGAGCTTCGCATGCGCTTGAAGAGATCAATACTGCAGTTGCTTTGATCAGCGATATGGCGACTCAAATCGCGACGGCTGCTGAAGAGCAAACACATGTGACGGGTGAAATTACCCAGAACGTGACGACCATTAAAGATGTTACCGACCACTTAGTTGTGGGCGCACAGGACAGCTTAACTGAGTCGAACGAACTTAAGAGCCAAGCCGCTGGCTTAAGTGACAAAGTGGCGACTTTTAAGCTTGCTTAACTGGTTCGCTCACTGATGCCTGATCAGTGAGTGTACGTTAAGCAATAAGCCAAAGCGACGTAGATTACGTCGCTTTTTTTGTATTTGTGAGTAATCGAATTCTTTACTAATCTACTTCTGAAAACTCTTTCAGCGCACTCATTGCAGCTTCTGCTTTGTCTTTTTGAACGAAGATGTGGTCGTGATAGTAGCCCGCAACCACGTTAGCGCTAATGCCGTAAGAGCCAAGCTTTGTCGCAAACGCCGCCGTTAATCCAACCGCTTCAAGGCTCGAATGTACCGATAAAGTGATAAGGCTAAATACACCGTCGAAGTTTAGCTGAGCTTTGGTCGCAACTTCTTCTTTCAGAACCAGTGTTAAACCTTCTTTCTCACGAAAAGTCGAGATTGGATTGAGCTGAACATAGTCTGCCAATCCCCCGCCTACAGTACAAAAAACATAGCTCCCGTCGATTAATTCTGGTGACATGGATTTCAGTAGAAGGTCTAGGTCGGTAATGGCAGCCATAGTCAGTTTCCCTGCGTGAATAAGCTAATTGATGATGTATGCAGTCACGATAGAAGCAACTGACAGTTAAGTAAAATTAATGATTTTAATTCTGCATCAGTTTTACTAATGGCAAGTTTTCCTCCTTAGTGATGGCATCGTACTTCTACCAACTTGTCGATTGTTCCATCTCGTCAGATAAATGGTCGATAAAGGCTCTTAACAGCGGTGTGACTTGCTTACGCGTTCCATAAATAGCATGAACACCGAGCGTTTTAGGTTGCCATTCAGAAAGCAGTGGCACTAATAGACCATCACGCATCAAGGTTTCCACTGAAGGGAAGGGCAGTAAACAGATACCGTTGCCTTTGAGTGTGGCAGAAAGCAGAACCTCTGAGGTGTTTGCACTGATATTCCCTTTAATCGGAACCGATTCGAGCCCATTGGGGCCATTGAACGTCCAAGCGGTTTTGCCAAAGTAACTGAACGATAAACAGTTGTGGTGCGCTAGATCTTGGGCTTCTGTGGGTGTGCCTTTCTCTTTTAGATATTGAGGCGATGCGCAAATCACGGAGCGGCATTCACCGATCTGCTTCGCGACAATATTGGGCGTCAGTTCGTTGGTTATGCGAATGGCCAAATCGATGCGTGACTCAACCAGGTTGACGGTCTGATCAGTCGAGATAATGTCGATAGAAACCTCTGGCCATTTGGCGATGAAGCGACTAATTGATTCCATCAAGAAGCTATCGACAATCGAGTAGCTCGCAGTAATACGCAGCTGACCTTTTAAATGCTCTCGGTTTTGGTTTCTGATCCCAGCTAGGGATGTTTCCAGTGCCAAAAGTTCTCTGGCGACCTCAAGTGTTTCTTTACCTGCGCTGGTTAAACTCAAGCTTCGTGTTGTTCTGTGAAGCAAGCGTGTGTCCATCCATGTTTCTAACTCACCCAAATAACGAGTGACCTTGGTTCGTGAGAGATCAAGGTGCTCTGCCGCTGCGCTCAAACTGCCACGTTCCACTATGGTGACAAAGACATTCATTGCCTCGAGTTTATCCATTGTTTTATTGCCTAGAGAATTAAACCGACCTCAGTATATGTCCGAAAACTGCAATAGTTAAAGTCAATTTGATATCTATTTCATCTAAAAACAATTAAATAAGATATTTGGACATTCAACGAGTTGGCAGGTGTTCAACTCCAAGTATCGGAATAAAGCCATGAATACGTTATCGAAAAACCTGTTATTAAAAAGCATGCTTTTAGGAACCATAAGCCTAGGAACCGTGCTGGCATCAAGTGTTGCTTTAGCTGTGGATCTGAACATCACTCACTATAACCCCGGTGAGAACGCGATATTCCCTGCAAGCTCGGTATTGGTTTCGGGTGAGAAAGAAGTGATTCTATTTGACGCACAATTCAGTGTCGCAGACGGACAAAATTTGGTGGAGCAAATCAAAGCCACAGGCAAAAAATTATCGATGGTTTACATCAGCAGCGGCGACCCAGATTACTACTTTGGTTTGGAACCGATAGTTTCGGAATTTCCTAACGTTAAAGTCGTTGCCAGTGAAGCCGTTGTCGCGCATATCAAACGCACCAAAGATGCAAAGCTTGAATACTGGGGGCCTATATTAGAAGGCAACGCGCCCTCTAAGGTGATTGTTCCAATGGTGATGAACGACACAACATTAAGCATCGAAGGTGAAACCATCGAAGTGAAAGAGATAAATACACACCAAGCTTACCTATGGGTTCCGTCTGAAAAAACGGTGTTTGGTGGCGTGTCGGTGTATAGCGGTGTGCATGTATGGATGGCAGATACTGCATCGAAAGAGATTCGTAGCCAGTGGTCACAATCGTTGGAGCGTATGAAAGCACTAGAGCCAGAGGTTGTAATTCCGGGTCACTATTTAGGTGAAATGCCAACAGGAATAAATGCAGTTCACTTCACGAAGGATTATGTGGCTGATATTGAAAAAGCGTTGGCGAGCAAAAGTAATCCAACATCGGTCGAGATCAGTGATTACATGAAGAAAGCCTACCCGAAATTTGAGGCTACGGAAGGCGATTTAGAACTTGGCGCGAAAGTGCTAAGCGGTGAGATGGCTTGGCACTAGAGTTGATTATCTCGGTTGTGTCCCAGAACAGTCTGAAGATTGTATGCTAGATTTATTGGTGATACACAACTGGAGATATCGATGATCTGGCTTTCAGTGAAAGTACTACAGATTGGACTTGTCTATGGATACAGGAAGTATCAAAAAACGAAAAGAGCTCCAGCTTAGGAGCTCTTTTTTTGTTTCGGAGAGACGACTTTCTATTTCAAGTGAGAAAGAAAATCAGCATTTACCCGGTTTACAGTTAGTAGTCAGATTAGCCTAGTAGCCAGATCCGCCCTGCAACTCAATATCACCAATAAGCGAAAGTATGTTGAAAATAGAACCCATTACTCCTCACATCGGCGCTCGTATTCACGAACTAGAGCTTTCTACATGCAGTGCTGATGAACTCGATAAGGTGTATCAGGCACTTATTGCCCATCAAGTGATCTTTCTCGACGGGCAGACTTTGTCTCCAGAACAACACTTGATGATTGCACAGCGCTTTGGAACGTTAGAACCTGCACATCCTTTCTTCCCTCGCGTGGAAAGTGCGCCACAGGTGAGTGTGATTGAAACAACCCGTGGCAATGCGCCAAAGGAAAGTTATTGGCATACCGACTTAACGTGGCGCAGCTTGCCGTCGAAAGCTTCCCTGTTGCATGCTCAACACATTCCAAGCATTGGTGGTGACACTATCTGGTGTTCTATGACTGCGGTTTTTGAATCTCTACATGAAGATATGAAAGCTAAGTTGAGAGGGTTGTCGGCGACTCATTCGCTTGTGGCCTTTGAAGGTATAGAATCAGAAGACATTGATCTCGATTGGCACAAATCCTTGATTAAAACAGCACAGGAGAATCCGCCAGTGGTTCACTCTGTTGTTCAAGTTCATCCTGAAACGGATAAAGAAACGCTCTGTATCAATGAACAGTTTACTCGTTATATCAACGAACTCGACCGCAAAGAGAGTGATGTTTTACTCAGCCAACTGTTTGAAATTGCGAGACGCCCTGAGTTTCAAGTTCGTTTCAAATGGGACAACGGCTCAATGGCGATCTGGGATAACAGGGTAACGCAACATTACGCAGTGATAGATTACGGGGATACTCCAAGAAAAATGCATCGAGTAACAGTGACATAGCGGTAAGCTGAACACAGTTATCAAAAGAACACCGCGCATGCCCATCCCTGAACCAAGCACTCGTACTTAAATTTAAGCGTCAGCAGGGTGCATCATTCATCTACGCTTAATAATAAAAACAAATGCGTTGGTACATATTTGATTGAAACCTCACTGCTCGGACGTGATGTGTAATATAATCGGCGCCAAAATATAAGTATAAAAACCAAATCATAGAATTAATAAACGTCAGGGCTTAGAGAGCAAAGTATTTCGTATGAACGCGATTCGTAAAGTTTACCAGTACGCAGAACCGAATTTAACCCTCGTGGGTTGGATGGGCTTTGTCGGCTTCCCAATTTACTACATTGTGTGGGAGTTTTTGTTCCCGCAACCCTACGAAAACTTAGCGCTTCGCCTGTTTTGCTCGGTATTGTTCTTTGGCATTATATTTCGCAATCGCGTCCCATTTGAATGGCGAAAATACCTTCCGGCTTATTATCAAGTTGCCGTAACTATCTGTTTGCCAGGTTTCTTCTTCTACATGCTGCTAATGAATAATTGGTCCAACGTTTGGGTTATGTCATTCATGTCGGCTATTTTCCTCCATATTTTATTGGTGCACGTGACGAGAGTGATGTTTGCACAAACCTTTGCCGGTATTGGGATTGCTACTTTGTGCGCTTGGATTGCACAAGGCTTCTACCTCGAACTCACAATGGATTGGACGCATGTGCCAATCTTTTTGTTTATCTACTTATTCGGCAACTTGTTCTACTTCCGCAATCAGGTGGAACATGAAAACAAGGTGTCATTGGCGAAGTCTTTTGGTGCGGGTATTGCCCATGAGATGCGAAACCCTCTAAGCGGATTACTTACCTCTATTGATGTCATGCAGTCCATATTGCCGAACCCTAAAAGTGGCGATCAAAAAGGGCAATATGCGTTAAGCAATGAAGAAGTGATTCAGTTGCGTGAAGTGGGCGATGAAGCGATGGAGATCATTCATTCCGGTAACGAAACGATAGATCTGTTACTGACTTCAATTGATGAAAACCGAGTCTCTCGATCTACGTTTAAGAAGCATTCAGCGCAAGCGGTGGTTGAGGATGCGATAGACAGTTTCAATTACAAGCGCTCTGCTGATAAATCAGCAATCTCTTTAGACGTACAGAGTAACTTTGATTTCTTGGGTAGCGACACTTTGTTGAAGTACGTGATGTATAACTTGTTCAAGAACGCATTCCACCATCGCAGCCCTGAAGATTTTCATATTCATGTCACCATGTCTAGTGATGAAGTGGCCAATCAAATAATGGTTACCGATAACGGATCAGGCATCTCAAATGATGTGATTCGACGCATTTTTCAGGACTTTTATACTACTGGCCAATCGGGTAATTACGGCTTAGGTTTGCCATTTTGTCAGAAGGTAATGCGCTCGTTTGGTGGTGAAATTAAATGTCAGTCTGAAGTGGATCAATGGACACAGTTCACGATGACTTTTCCGTCTTTGTCTTCCCATTCGGTGAAAGAAATCAAGAATGAACTGACTAAACTTAAGACTGTGCTAATGGTGAGTGACCAGAAAGTTCTCACCAATAAAATGACTGAGGTAGCCCGTTTTATGGGGTTTGAGCTCACGGTGTTGGATGTAGCATCAGCGCTTAAAAATAAGGAATACCAGTTCGAATTCGACTTGATTTTCGTTGATATGGAGAGCTTGGATTTAAGAGCCAATTGCCTCGATAAGATTGAATCGTTACTTTCGTTCACTGAGGCGCGAATCATTTACTTGTATGAGCGTCATCCTATCAAGCGTGTACGTAACATTTCTTTCGAGCCTATTTGGGTGGAGACACAAGTTTGGCTACTGAATACCAAGGCGACCATCGAACGCTTACTTTTCGACTCCAACTATGTGATGCCATCAGTTTCTGTAAAACCGTTAGAGGCTACCAATAAGCGCACGATCATGGTGGTCGATGACAACGAATCTCTGCGCCGATTTACGGCAATGTTATTGGAAAAGCAGGGTTTTGATGTCGTACAGAAAGAAGATGGGCAACAAGCCTTAGACGCGTTGGATAGCGATGATATTGATTTAATTCTGATGGATATCGAGATGCCAATCATGGACGGTGTTGAAGCTTCTCGTCGAATTCGAAGCGCTAACAAAGCATACTCTTCAGTGCCAATTATTGCTCACACGGGTGACAGCTCGCCAGTCACTTTAGAGAAAATGGAATCGTCAGGCATGTCAGACTTTATCGTCAAACCGGCAGACAAAAACCGACTGTTCGACAAAATTGCTCACTGGATTTGATTTGTTGCACCGTCCGGTTATCCAGCTGAACTAGATAAACAGATAAACAGATAAACAGATGAACACAAGAAAAGAGCTCAGCAATTCGCTGGGCTCTTTTTGTATCGCGACATGATAGCGTCCATTCAGTCCTGCCGTTTATATTGATTATCGGAAGGGATCTTATCTTTCAAAGAATCCTGTTGTGTGAATTGCCCTTACAATCACACGAACTCTAATTCCGGATGATTGTACGCTTCATGACAAACGGTGAGCACATGGTCAATATCTCTTGGTGTCATGTCGGCATTGACCGAAAAGCGGATGATGTTTTTGTTCTTGCCCGTCGCGGGGCGGCAGAAAACCGCACCGAATACATCTCGTTCTTCGAGGAAATCACGAACACGTTCGGTGTTTCTTTCACTACCACACTCTAGTGCCACAATTTGAGACTCGCTGCGGATGTTAAAGCCAATCCGTTTGAGACCGGTAGTAAGCGATTTAGCGCTTTTGAATAAGGCTTCTCGTTTGTCTTCTGCGCCTTTTATTACCTCTAATGTTTTCTCTAAACGAACCACCTCTTGTGGTAACACGGTCGAGCTGAAAATAGCTGGATACGCGACAAAAGGTAAGGTTTCTGAAAGCTGCTTCGGCCCAAGAATAGCGCCTGCACGATAAGCAAAGGTTTTAGCCAAGCTAACGGTAATGAAGTCGACTTGGTTAGTGATACCCAATGCGTGAACTAAGCCAGCACCATTTTCCCCATGCGTACCCAGTGAATGCGATTCATCAACGACAACGGCACAATCAAACTCCTGCGCCATTTCGTAGATGTCGCGTAGTGGGGCGATGGTGCCGATTGTGCTGTAAATCGAATCGACCACAATAACGCCGGAGCCGTGGCGCTCTAGCTGTTTGCGCAGGTGATTCATATTGTTATGCATAAACGGGTGGGCGAGGGCGCCTGCAGCGCGAATGCCTTCCCATAGCGACATGTGTGCAAAGAAGTCAATGTACACAGGTGTGCCCGGTGGGCAGATGGTTTGCAATAGCCCAATATTAGCAGCCCAGCCAGACTGAGAAAGCAAACAGCTCTCCATTCCGACATAGTTCGCGAGCTCAGTTTCAAACGCAGGTTTAGACTGCTCATCTTGTAAGAAAATTGCAGACATCACTACGTTGTCATCTTGTTCGACAATCGCCGCTTGATGGGCCTCTTGGATCGGTTTGTTATGTGACAGCGCTAAGTAATCATTGCTCTGCATCACAACGGAATTACGCTGGGGGCGTTTACCCAATACTAAATGCTTCTGGCTTTGGTTCTGGGTAATCAGGTCTTGAATATAGAAGTTCAAGCGTTCTTCGATAAAGGAAGGTAGTGGTTTGTTTTTTGTTTTATCACTCATAATAGTTCTCTTCAAATACAGGAAAACGCCAGCGCTGACGGCTGTATATTGACGATAAAAAGTGATGTGTCATTAGCCAAGTTGCATAATTTTGTGGGTGCTTGCAAACTCAGCATTTAAGGGTTTTGAGGCGAGTGGGTTTCCTTACGGTTCGGGGCTTTACCCGAATTAAGATAGGAATAATAGCCTTCTTTTTTATGACAAAAGGCTATTAGAATTCGGCATTCGAAGGCATTTAAAAAAGCGGATTTTGAAAGGCTACGTGCTACGTGCTACGTGCTATTAGCTGTGAATATGGATAAGCTCGATTAAGGCATCCAATTGCTGCTTGGCTCCACCCTCTAACGAATACCCAATATTGATGCGTAAGCAATTGCTGTAAAGGTCGAGAGTGCTGAACAGGTGTCCAAGCCTAATATCAATGTTCTTCTCGGTAATGCCCTGAGCAAAGGCTGACTGGTTCAAGCTTGGGATTTGCAGCCAAAGCACCATGCCACCTAGTGGATTACTTATCTTCACATCTTGAGGAAGGTGCTGAGCCAAATAACTTAGGTATTGTTGGCGCAAAGACAAGATCTGAGTGCATCTTCTCCTCACGTGCTTAGCGTATTGGCCAGATCCAATAAAGTCAGCAACCGCAAGCTGAGTGGGCAGGGCAACGCTGTAGCTCGCAGCTGAGAACTGAGCCTTGTATTCGTTGATAAACCTGCCCGGCAAGCACCATCCCAAACGGTAACTCGGTGACAAACTTTTCGATACTGATCCACACCATAAGACAAAACCGCCTTTGTCGTAGTATTTCGCGGGGAGCGGCGTGTGTGAGGAGTAGGACAGTTCCAGATACACATCATCTTCAATGATCGGCACTCGATAGTGATTCGCTAATTCAGCCAGTTTCTGCTTTTGAGTGGCTGACATGTTGATCCCTTGAGGGTTCATATGAGAGGTACAAAAGATCGCGGCATCGACTTGTTTATTTTTCAAATGCGCTTCCAGTTGTTGCAAGTCGACACCATCATCTAGAGACGGGATCTCGATGATTTTTCGCGACATTTGTCCGAGCAATTCCAGAATACCGTTGAAACATGGCGAGCTAATAGCGATGGTGTAGCCTTCTTTAGTGCAAGATTCAAGTGCGGCCTTAATCGCAGACATACAGCCAGCCGTAATCACCATCTCTTCAGGTGAAAAGTGCACATCGAGCTTGGCAAAATGAGTGGATAATGCCTGTCGTAAAATCGGCTCACCTTGTGTATCTGGGTAATGGTTAAGCCTGTTGCTCATACGCCTAATAGCGCGACGAAAACTTCGTTCCAGTTCAACGATCGACTGCTCATCATTAGTGGTGCTCGAAACCCCTAAAGGCCCATTGATTGAGTTGTGAGTCGATGAGGTTTGCCTAACGCTGGACACCTTACTCTCAAACTGTGCCCACTCTGGGGTTGAGTGAGCAGGTTTATGAGGAGAAACAAAATATCCCGCTTGCGGTCGAGAATGAATCCAACCTTGTGATTCCAGTTTTTGGTAGCAGCTCACCACGGTCGACATGCTGATCGCCTGTTGCTTGGCGCTACTTAGTCAGTTATGGCTTTGTGTTCGGTGTGGGTATCTGGGGTATGGCTTCATGGTCGATCACTGCTGGTTTATCGTCTGGGCTTTCATCGGTCTTGCTTTCAACCAACGTATTAATCGGCATGGCGGTTGGCGTGTGGTTGTTCAAGGAGAGTGCTTCTATTCGTAAATTATTGGGTGCGATGCTAGCTATGTGTGCATTGGCGGTATTGGTATCTGCAGCTACGGGTAATGTCACCGTTAATGGCGTGATCTTGATTATGATTGCGGCGTGCAGTTGGACCTTGATGGGCGTGATTGTTAAGGCATCGAAAACCACTCAAGCTTTTGCGTTCAATGTCTGGGGGATGCTGTTTGCTCCAGTGCCATTTGCCGTGATGTTACACGGTGACCAAATAATCTGGCAGGGCATCGAACAATGGGATTGGAACACGACGATTGCGGTGCTGTTTCAAGCTTACCCAACCACGCTATTTGGTTATTGGGTATGGAATAAGCTGCTAATCCAATACCCTTTAAGCACGACCGCGTCGTTAACCTTGTTAGTGCCTATCTTCGCATTGATTAGCGGTTACTTTATGTATGATGAGGTGCTGTCTGTGGCTCAGGTTGTTGCATCAATACTGTTTCTTGTCGGGATTGGTTTGATTGTGAAATCTGCGAATACAACGAATACCAAAGCGACACAAACACTTGCTGAACAAAAATGATTGAAGAAAGCTGATATTGCATGAGCAGCTTTGAATGACAAATAAGACCTCGCACTTGTGAGGTCTTATTCTATGTCGAAGAAGTGAAGTTATTTAAATAACCAACTTACTAAGCAATCAACTAACCATACACGCAAGTAACTGGCTCTCAAGATCATCGTCTATTTCTAGACCGATCATTTCTATTCTGATTTCGTCAAGCCATCCTCTGTTAAGTTGTAACCGAAAACCTCAAAAGAACATAGGCTTTTATAAGTGAATTCGAATTAAATTCTGAAATGATACAAATCTTATATTTAATAACGCTTATTTAGTAACCTTTGTTGAGTCCCATATCAAATCAAGTGGCTGATTTTATTGGGTATCGGAGAAAAGTCTCAAAAATTATTATTTAGTTCGCTAAAGTTTTAAATTCTATTAATGGTTGCTTGTATGGAATATAACTCCATTTCGTTACTGTTGAGTAGATGGTTTTTAGCTATATATGTGAAATTTGAAGCGAGTTATCTTTCTGATTTGAAAGAATAATTAAATAGTTAAGATAAAAAAGTTGGCGAAAATCAGAAGCTTGGCATACACTTTCCTTGTAAATGACCTTATCTCATTGATTGAATAGGGTAAATGCTTTGGCGCTACTGGCGATGGTAGCAATGTTTAACATAGCTTTGAGGAAAGTTTTATGGCACTCACGAAGGCCGATTTGGCTGAGAACCTGTTTGAGACACTCGGATACAGCAAGCGGGATGCCAAGGAAACGGTGGAAGTGTTTTTCGAAGAAGTTCGTAAAGCGCTCGAAAATGGCGAACAGGTAAAACTGTCTGGTTTTGGTAATTTTGATCTTCGCGAGAAAAACGAGCGACCTGGTCGTAACCCGAAAACTGGTGAAGACATTCCAATTTCTGCTCGACGTGTTGTTACTTTTAGACCGGGACAAAAACTAAAGGCCCGTGTCGAAAATATTAAAATCGAGAAGTAGCCAAGCAATAGACCACGCCTAGCGTGGTCTTTTTGTATCTGCATAGAGTTTAAGCTAAACGCATTTCTTTAATTTTTAGTAACCTTTCTCAAACTCCATCTATTTACTGTCCGGTAAGAACTTGCTTTAGATGCGAAAACAGAGGCTAGGCCTCTGACTTTGAATCTTCACTCTAAAGGGCTTGTTGAACCTTACTTGCGATGTCTTCAGACACCCAAGGCTTCCATACCTGTGGTGAGCTTTCTAGAAAGTAATACATGGCTTCTTCGGCGTCGGCTTGGTTGTCTTCCATCCAGGCCAGCAACTCACTCATTTGTTTATTGGTAAAACCACGCTTTTCAAAGTATTGGTAGGCAAGAGGTTCGTTATTAGCAAAGGCTTCTGTGGTGATTGTGTGAACCGGTGCTGGTGGATACATGGTCACTTTAGGAGATTCACAATCAGGTTGTGTCGTACAGTTACGGAATTCCTCAATGTCAGTACCACTTCCGAAATCAACCTTCACCATTTCATACTTACCTAGCACAGGCGTAGGCGACCAGTAATATCCAAACCATGCTTTTTTGCGTTCGTAAGCTTTCGCTATCGTACCTGCTAAAGCGGCGCCTGAGCCGGGATCAACCATTTCAAAATTGTGATCTTCTAACTTAAGCGCATCGAACAGGTGACCGGAGGTAATCTGACAAGTCCAACCCGCAGGGCAGCTATAAAACGCAAACTTCTCATCATCTTCTGGGTGTTCAAACAGCTTTGCGTTTTTAATCACACCTTCAATGGTTGTAAGCTCTGGGTACTGTTCAACAAGGTAGTTTGGTACCCAGAAACCTTCTTCACCGCCGTTGACCAAAGACTTGCCCGCGTAACGTAGACGCTTATCCGCAACACCCTTATCCAACGCTTCTTTGATGCCATTAGTCCAAAGCTCTGGCGCAACATCAGGTTGACCTTTTTCAATCATTGACGTGCCCGTAGGGACGCTATCACCGGGGATTAAGTCCGCTTCACAGCCGTAGTCGTTATTCAAAATGAATTGGTCGACATGAGCAATAGGCTCGCCGAGTTCCAGTTCATGTCTGCAATGGTGATCTTTCCGCATTCGTCAGCACTAGCGTGTACAGAAAACGCAGCAAGTAGCGCGATGGAAAGCATGGATTTGTTATTCTGCATTGACGTAATTCCTTTTCTTGTCAGAAGCTTATTCGCTATAGAAACAGAAATGTTCGACGGAGAAAAGAGACTGAGATCTAAATTTAAACGATCTGATTATTTGGGATAGGAAGTGGAGAGGCTACTCAACAAGTACTAAAAAGGGCTGCGAGTGCAGCCCTTGTGATGTTTATTGGAATAGCCTATCTATGTGTTAAGCCGCTTTAATGTGCGTTGTAATGTACGGTTGCCATGCTTGTTGGTAAAGCTCTAAAGATTGGCGTCGTAGGCTATTGATTTGTGCCGCTTCGATATCGTTGATTGGGCGATGTTCTGCAATTGCGTGACGCTCAATGCCTTGGATAATTTCGTACAGCTCGTGCTCAGGACCACTTTTCACGTCAGCAATCGCTTTTAAGTGAAGTTGAACCTCTGCAATGATGTTGGTTTTAGGCAAACGAACCAACAAGTTAAGGTCACGGTAACCAGAGTCAGCCGGCGATTTAAACTTATTTTTCAGCTTAACAACGTCTGCTTCACGGCTTAGCGCTTCGTAAACTTCAACCAAGCTCTCTACATCGTTCGCGATGATAGTTGCACGGGCTAAGTCGGTAATTTTTGTCACATCACCATCAAGCTCAAGGGCGATTTTTTCTTCTGCGCGAGCTTGAGATTTAACGCCAGCAAATAGCGCTTCAGAATTGGTGAGTAGGGCAGTACTTTTACAGATAGTTTCTAGTTCAGCTTGGCCTTGATGCGCTTTGCTGTACAAAATATCGAAGTCGGTGTAAGGCTGAGTCGGGCGTGAGTCGAAGGCTTTGATGCCGTAAAGGCCGCTCAAACTATGACGGAATACGTTTGAAGATACTTGGTTTTGCGCAGGAGTGCGCGTTTGATCTGTTGAACTTGTTGAAACAGGTGCTGCTGCGAATGCAGGCGCTCGGCTCAATACCAAAAGCATTAGGGCCGTCGTACGGAGAAATACACTCATTCAAACTCCAAAATACAAGGTTACAAAAAACGGGTAGTCAAAAGGGGTAACCAGTAACGCACAAGAGTAAAAACAGCTTAACTAATTTCACTACATATTAAATGAGGCTAGCTAAGACAGAAACCAATTCTAACGTTTAATATTGCTTTAAAATGTGAAGATATAGCCAAATAACCCAACCGTTAGTTCCGCAATTATCAGAACTTTGAACTTAGCCAGTTTCTGATTTTATCGAAATCAATTTAGTACTTTAAACCAAGCTAAGGTTGCTCTTACCTCTCTATACTGTACCCTTGCATTATGACTGTTTAACATGAACGAAAGATGAATAATCCTGAATTTTGGCACAATAAATGGGCAGCCAACCAAATTGGTTTCCACCTCGAAGATGTAAACCCACTTCTGATTAAATTTTGGGAAAATACTGAGCCTAGCTACGAGAAGAGTGTGTTTGTTCCACTTTGTGGCAAAAGTGAAGATCTGATTTGGCTAGCTTCAAAGCATGAAGATGTTCAAGGTGTCGAGTTAAGCCAGATTGCGGTTCGCGCATTTTTTGCAGAGCACCTTTATACCCCGACTGTGACTCAAATTAGCGGTCAGCACGAGCTCTACCAATTCGATGAATTGAGTGTTTACACGGGAGACTACTTCACAGCGCCTATTCAGCCTGTTGACATTATTTATGACCGAGCTTCTTTAGTGGCATTGCCTGAAGAGATGCGAGTGCAGTATGTCGAGCGTTTGAAACAACTACTGAAACCGGGTGGTAAGATTCTTTTGGTAACACTGGATTACGACCAAAACGAAATGGCTGGGCCTCCGTTTAGCGTGCCTAAGCTAGAAATCGATCAGTTGTTCGCAGGTTATAAGATCACATTGTTGAATCAGGACATCGCAGACGATGAACATCCGAAGATTGCCAAAAAAGGCTTGTCTCGATTTAGTGAAGAAGTGTACTTGATTGAGTCAGACGCTTAAGCGCAGTGAGCTCTCTAGCGAAAAGACCGCTTCAATAAAAAAGACGGGCTCGATAGCCCGTCTTTTTTATTGCTCAGATTTGAAGTCGTGATTGTTCAGATGCGAGAACGTAATGGTTCAGATCTGAGTTAGTCGTTACCAATTAGTAGTCATTAGCTAGAAAATAGTAATTAGCAGCTAGTAAATCACTTTTACTTTTGACGCGCTCTCAATTGCATCTTCAATCGCTGTCTCAGTGCTGTTACGACGAGTAAGCGCCACACCTAAACGACGGCGACCATCGATATCAGGCTTACCAAACAGGCGAACTTGTGTTTGCGGCGCGTCTAGCGCCTCTATAAGACCTTCAAAACGAATGTTGGTTGAAGTGCCTTGGCCCAGAATAACCGCTGATGCACACGGGCCGTATTGCGTGATGGATTTGATCGGCATACCCGTAAAGGCGCGTACGTGCAGTGCGAATTCAGATGAGTCTTGAGACATCAATGTCACTAAGCCAGTATCGTGTGGGCGAGGGGATACTTCGTTGAAGATAACGTGATCGCCTTTAACAAACAGCTCGACACCAAAGATACCGTGACCACCTAGTGCATTAACCACTTGCTCTGCCGTGTATTGCGCCGCTTTAAGTGCGTTGTCAGACATGACCTGTGGCTGCCATGATTCACGGTAATCACCGTCTTCTTGACGGTGACCGATAGGTGCACAGAAGTGAACACCGTCGACAGCACGAACGGTTAGAAGCGTGATTTCGTAATCAAAGTCGATGAAGCCTTCAACGATTACACGACCCGCGCCAGTACGGCCACCTTCTTGTGCGTAGTCCCAAGATTTCTGGATATCTTCTTCGGTTTTGATAACGCTTTGGCCTTTGCCTGAAGAACTCATTACCGGCTTAACAACGCAAGGCATACCTACGAACTCAACAGCAGCGGCGAAATCTTCAAAAGTGTCTGCAAAGCGGTAAGGTGAAGTGCTTAGTTTTAACTCTTCAGCGGCTAAACGACGAATGCCTTCACGGTTCATGGTTAGCTTGGTTGCATTAGCCGTTGGAACGACATTCAAGCCTTGTGCTTCAAGTTCAACTAACTTGCTAGTGGCAATAGCTTCAATTTCAGGAACCACATAATCTGGTTTTTCTAGCTCAATGATAGCTTGTAGCGCATCACCATCTAACATGTCTAATACATGGCTACGGTGCGCAACTTGCATTGCCGGTGCGTCTGCATAACGGTCACAAGCAATAACTTCTAAACCTAAACGTTGGCACTCGATGGCAACTTCTTTTCCGAGTTCACCCGAACCTAATAGAAGTACACGAGTAGCATTTTCACGAGTAGCAGTACCAAACATAGAAATTCCTTCCGATCTTTTGAACGATTGATTGAAAACGGGGTGATCATACTTATTTCAATGATAAAAGCAAACGTTTGCGCAAGTTGTTGCGTTAATTACAGGCATAAAAAAAGCAACCCTGTTAATTAGGGCTGCTTATTTAAATTTTTGTTGATTATATGTACTTAGATTGCTAAGTAAGTCACTGGAATGTCGGGATTAATCGCTTCTAATGTAGATTGCGTATCCGCCAGGTGACTGATGCTACCTTCCGCGATTTCAACCAAAGCAGCACTTTCAATTTGTTCGAAATCGAAGCCAGCCAGTTTAAGTTGAATCAACGCCACTTGTAGAGGAGGTAAGCTTGGGTTGAACGCTGCGTTTTCAGCGTAAGCACCGGTGAAAACCTCACCCGACGTCAGTTGTAGTGAAACACCACTTAGGTTTTTGGTGTAAGGAGCATGGCTGCGGTTTAGTGCTGCTAGCGCTTCTACAACAATAGGCGTTGTTTCTTCGGTCGTGTATTTATGATCAAGCTTTGTCATTAGGCCAGTTGTCACACCTAAATCAGCAGGGCCGAACGAGTCTGGCAGGTACTCTTGCAGAGACATTTCATCACGTTGTGGAAGCTGAACTTTAAGTTCTTTTGCTGTTGTCAGTTCGTTCATGAATTGACGACAGTGACCACAAGGACTGAAGTTGATGGTGATATCAGAGATACCTTGCTCGCCTTTCATCCAAGCGTGGCTGATTGCAGATTGCTCAGCGTGTACTGTTTGGCCAAGTTGAGCACCAGCAATTTCAAGGTTTGCACCAAAATACAGAGTGCCAGATAAACCACGCACGATTGCACCAACATAAAAGTCAGATAACGGAGCGTAAGAATAGGCTGCGGCAAAAGGAAGTAGCGCAATACGTAGCTCGTCATCCGCTAAACCACTTGCTTGCAGTAGGCTAGCAAATTGTTCTGGAGACAATGTCGCGTCAAAGTTGTCTGCTAATACGATGTCACTCAAAAGTGCTTTGATTGCTGTTGGAGCACTTTCCAGCGCCAGGGTAATACGACTGTTCATGTTGAATCCTTAATTGACCTTAGGCTTTAAGTTTATGCAATGCTCAGGAATTTTCTGTGATAAAGATCACTATTGAATTGTTGTTGTTACATTGGCTTGCATAATTAGAGTGAGGTCACACTTGAAATCGATTACAAGCGCCATTTATACAGCTGATATCGCACTTATTGCTCGTAAAAGACCGTGACTTGACTGCTATTGCTAAATAATTGCGAATAAAAAGCCCAAACAGACACTGTAATAAACAGCATTCTGGTTGGGCTGAATCGCGTAGTGATCGTTTAGGTTAAGAGTAGAACCAAACCACGAGCGAAAATATACTCGGTGCGATGATTGAGGTAATGACGCCACAAAGCACAAGAGCCAAAGAACTGAATGCTGCATCTTCCTGATTCTTTTCCGCACAAGTCGCGGTGCCTAAAGCGTGAGACACGGTACCCATGGTTAAACCACGGGCGATCGGGCTCTTAATACCAATGAGGTTGTAGATTGGGTAAGCAAAAATTGCCCCAAATAGACCCACAATCAATACCAGTATTGCCGCAATCGCTGCTTCACCACCTAAATGGCTCGATACTTCCATTGCAATTGGCGTGGTGACTGATTTGCCTAACAAGCTCGCAATCAAAGTTAAGTCCGCTTTAAATGCTACTGCGATCACTGCCGTTGTTGTCATCGACATCACACTGCCTAGTGTGCACGCAAAGGTAATGATGCGCCAGTTGGCTCTGATTTGAGGTAGCTGCTCATAAAGTGGGTAAGCAAGTGCAACAACCGCAGGCTGCAGCATGTAGGTAATCCAAGTGTTGTCAGCATAGTAAGTCTCAAACGGTACTCTAAAGAACGTGAGAATCGGAATGATGATACCAATGCTGATAAGCAGGGGGTTACACAGCGGCGAGTTTACTTTTTGACTTACCCAGCGAGCAAATAGGAATACCACGATGGTGAGTAGAATCCACATGATCAGTTACCTCTCGAAAGCAAGCGGTCTAAGAACCATGATAAGGATACTAACACCAATAATGTGCCACCAACGGCGCTCGCCATAATTGGCAATGCGTTCGCGATGAGCATGTCGAAATGATCCATCAACCCAACACTGATCGGAACAAACAGTAAGATCATTAGGCGGATAATCAAGCTTGCACCGGGCTGTACCCAGTGCGAAGGAACAATACCAATCACCATGGCGGCAAACAGAATCAACATGCCAAAAATACTGCCTGGAATTGAGGTATCCAAAAAGTGCTGTAACGCGTTACCTGCTGTAAGTGCACCTATGATTAAGGTGAAGGAGATTAAGCAGTAAACCAGTTGGATCAATCTTTCTTTCAAAGTGTTACGTCTCTTGATAATGGAATTAGCTAGCTAACTTTTCTACGTACTGATAAACCGCCTTCAAGATAGCCATTTTCTTCTCGTCGCTTTCATGTTCGTGCGCGAGGTTTTCAAGGTTGAGCATGTACTCTTCTAAACGGCACTCATAAAACTCACGACAATGGTTCGCCCATTTCAATTGCTCAGCTTCGTCGAGCGTCCATGGGAAGTTACGCGCACGGTAACGGAACAGTAACGGTTTAATTCGTTCGTCACTAAAGGTTATATCCAAAGCTGCCAAGTTGTTCGGGTCAGTTTCGCGAATGATGTTCATCGCTGTTTTATCAGCAGGTGAAAAGAAACCGTCGTAAAGGTGTGTATCAACATCATCACTCTTTTCGTACTCGCGCTCTTGTGAATACAGGCCGATCAGTTTTTCGCGGATCTCTGGGTGTTCGCGCAGCAGTGCCAAGTTTTTCAGGCATTGTTGGCGATCGATACCGATGGTTTCAGCATTTTCAGCCGTTAGCGTTTTGGCTGGAGCAAGAATAGGGCACTTGTTTAGCTGAACCAATTTGATGGGTACGGGTAGTTCGTCTTCACCCAGTTCACTGCGTTTGGTATAGAGCCTTTCTCTGAGTTCATCAGCGTCCAGTTCTAACAGTGGGCTTGGATCTTTGGCTAAATCAACCACGATAACCGCATTTTGATTGGTTGGGTGCCAAGCCATAGGCACAATCCAGCTGGTGTAGTTGCAGTCACGGCCAAACATGCCTGAAACGTGCATTAATGGTGTCATGTTTACGATATCAACCAGATCATTCAGCTTACGCTTATGACGCATGTTGTAAAGGTAATCGAACATCTTAGGTTGCGCAGCTTTCAGCTTCTTCGCTAACTCGATGGTCGCAATAACATCGGCCATCGCATCGTGCGCGTTCTCGTGTTCAATGCCGTTTGCCACAGATAGGTGTTCCAGTTTGAAGCTTGGATAACCTTCTTCGTTCTCTGGCCAAACAATGCCTTCAGGACGCAGTGCGTGAACAGCGCGCATTACATCTAACAGATCCCAACGAGAGTTGCCGTTCTGCCAGCTCCACGCATATGGGTCAATGAAGTTTCGGTAACAGGTGTAACGCGTTACTTCGTCATCGAATCGAATACTGTTGTAGCCAAGGCTTGTGGTGTTTGGTTTGGCTAACTCAGCATGGATCTTAGCGATAAACTCTGGCTCAGGGAGACCTTGTGAAGCCGCTTTTTGTGGTGTGATACGGGTGATCAGTGCAGCTTCAGGCGCAGGGAGGTAATCAGCGGGAGGTTGGCAATAGATAACCAGAGGCTCTCCAATAACATTGAAATCTTGGTCGGTACGAACACCCGCAAACTGACTCGGACGGTCTTTTGCTGGGCTAACGCCCCATGTTTCGTAATCGAAAAAGAAGTAGGTTGGCTGATTATCTGAACTCATTGAATTTCCTGAACAGCAAGCGCGGAACGTTTACTGTGGCTGAAGGTTAGTTTTGTTCAGTATCTGATAGTATGCGGTACGCGTGCAACCCAGATCACAAATAAATTGCCGGAAAACGGTGCTTTACTATTCAATCGAGTCAGTGGGGAAGGTTTTGAAACCAATTGAGGCGGTTTCTTAGTTAATACAATCTGTCTATCGTCCGTTTAATCCGATGGAGGCGAGAGTATCAACTGGACTTTCTGCTTCATGGTTAACTCTCGGTTCTTCAAATCTTTGAATATGGCCTTCCATTCTTGAAAGGTGACCACTATCGGATTAAAACTGTTCACGGGTTTGGTGACGCCATAACGTACAGTTTCAACTTCAGGTTCGAATGTACCAAATAACTTATCCCAGATAATAAGAACGCCGGCGTAGTTCTTATCAATGTATTGCGGGTTTTTGCCGTGATGTACTCGATGATGCGAAGGGGTATTAAAGATGTATTCAAGTGGCCCCAAGCTTCGTATCCATTGTGTATGGACGAAGAACTGCAAACCTAGATTGAGAAGCACCACAAAGATGACCCACTTAGGGGCAAAACCTATGATGACCAACGGTACCCAGAATAGCCACATCCCAGCAAGTGGGTACATTAAGCTTTGACGGAAAGCCGTACTGAAGTTCATCTGTTCTGAGCTGTGGTGCGCGACGTGTGCTGCCCACATCCAGCGAACACGATGGCTTGCTCTATGGAACCAGTAATAGCAAAAGTCTTGTAACACCATCAATACAACAAAATTCAGCACGCCCATTTCAATGTCCATTAAACGCCAACCAAACATCAAGAGATACAACTGAACGACCAATAACCCGGTGAGCAAATCGGAGAGTTGATGCATTCCCGCCAGCGTGAAGTTACACATCACTTCTGAAAGTTTATAGCTGGAATTATCTGGCAATCGACCTTGCTTCTGACCGATAAAATACTCAGCCAACATGCACACCACGAATAAGGGCGCTAATACCAGCAGTAGCCATTCTGGGTGATTGATTAATGCGTCGATATTCATGTTTTATCCTTGTTGAGACGCCATACGCGTTCTTAGTATCAAGTTTACTTAGACTTGCTCGCCTGAGATTCAATCAGCAGAATTACGTTACCAGCGAGCAAAGTGATCTTCTGTTAGGCCAAGAACACCATCGAGTTGATGTGTCACTCCATTGTTGTCTTCAATCGAGCCAAAAAAGTGACCAATGAACTGACGAAAGTTACTCTTTAACAGCCATAAATTGAGCTTTTCGCTGCGGTTATTTAAGGGCGTAAAGGTCAGGTTTATACGTCCATCTTGTGATGTTATCTGCCAAGGTAAATTCGTGTCTTGGCGACTGAACGTAAACTGTACCGGGTTAAGTAAGTGTCTGGTTCCACTGACCCACAATACGTTTTCGCAGCCTCCAGTCTCATTCACGCCCGCCGCGAGGTTTAGGCCAATATCTGTGCCATTGGATTGCGTGTTGATACTTGCCCAGCGCCAACTGGTCTCACGCCTCATGTAACCCGCTGAAAAGTCATAACCGGCACGAGCTTGTTCGAGAACGAGTGATTCTCCTTTGATTTGGATGTCGCCGCTGATGCGTAAAGCATTGTGCTTTTGGGTGTAAGTCCAACCTGAATAACCCGTTGGGCTACACATCGCCATGGGCAAGCTGTCGGTTTCAGGCTCTAAAGCGATATCGGCCTTGATGAGTTTGGTATTCAAGCGAACTCGCCATTGCCCGCCTTCAATATTAAAGGTGATACTTTGGCCTGCAATGTTTGTCGTGCCGTCAAATGGCGAAGCGGTAACTTGTTTATCAAACCCTAATGGCCTCAACCAAGATGACTCTTCTAGATGGTTGTTTTCAATATCGTACAGATAACAAAATGCCGAGCCCAAGTAGCGAATATCCGCGATAGCGACACCAATAATGTGCGTTTCGGTGACGATGCTGACAAATTGAAATTGCTTGTAGTGGAAGTGCTTCTGCCAAGGAGCTGCTTTTGAATCCATCGAGTTTCGGTAGTCAAAGTTCTCGATGTTCAGGTGCTTGGGGATGCCATCGAAATGTCCAATGCTCGGCTGACCATTAGAATCAATCAAACTGTGTGGAGCAGGATTCGTTTTTATCATTGCGATAGTTCACATTAATTTAACAACTAAAGCCATTGTGCGATGAGTAGCGTAGAATTGGGAGGTCATATTCGGACAAGAGCGCGTTACCAATCACGATTTTGTTAGTAGTGTTGTTGAAGCTGAGTAGTCATGTTTATGGGAATGGGCTCGATATAAGGAGAGACGATTGGAGATTATTGCGGAGTATAAGCCGACCGGACATCGGCATCAGTTGGGTACATTAGATATCGCGCTGCTGTTGAATACGTTAGAGCAACGAGGTATCGATATTGAAAGGCTACTCAATGATGTGGGTTTGCCGAACATGGATTGGCGAGACCCGAATGGAAAGCTGACTTACGCTGATAAACTTGCGTTATTTAGCGCGGCGAATCAGAGCTTTCCTCACGATGGCTTAGGGCTTTGGCTGGGGGAACACGCTAGCTTGAGCCACTTTGGTGTGTTGGGTTATGCGCTATCGACCAGTCAAAATGTCGGGGAGGCCATCAAGTCGGGCTTCAAGTATTTGCGCCTGAACGGTCCTATCTTCTCGGTTAAATTGTTTCTAGATTCCGAGCATGCAGTGATTCAGATTGAGAACACCTTGGAAGTGGGCGATCTGCTCCCTTTCTGCAGTGAATATTTCTTAAGTTCCATCGTCTCTTTGTTCAAAGAACTGACTGGTCATGAGCTGGATATTCACACTTTGGCTTTGCCTTATACACGCACTAATTACGCCAAGCTCTATGACGATCGTTTCCAGTGCCCTGTAGTTTTTGAGCAGAGCCATTGTGAATTGCGTTTTGATGCCTCGGTTTTATCACAGACCTTATTGACTCATGATGCCGCGACACTGAAGCGCTATCTTGCGTCTTGCCAGTCGATAGTCGAAACGTTGGACTCTGAGCATCTGCTGACTAATCAGATCAAAACGATCTTTTATCAAACCGCAGGTAGTTTCCCGAATGTTGAACAACTCGCGGATGAGTTTGGTTGTAGCTCTCGTACACTCAGGCGAGAGCTAGTGACCCATGAATCCAGTTACCAAATATTGCTTACCGAAGTTCGAGTGGAGCTGGCCAAAGAGCTATTACTCGGCACAACCATGAGCATTGATGACATCGGTGAAAGGCTCGGTTATAGCGACCCTGCAAATTTCAGAAGGGCGTTTAAAGGTTGGCTCAATAAAACGCCCGCTCAGTTTCGTGATGGTTTAAGTTAAGGCGTTACTTGCTAAAGAACTGTTCTCTGAAATCGGTGACTTGCTGCTGATAGTAACTGTCCCAATCTTGTTGAGTCCAAGTGGCATAACTTGATGAACGCTGAGAGCCTAAGGTTGCTTTGAGCTGATCCAGTTGCTCGTGATAACTCATCACGGTTTGTTGCTGTTGTGCGACTTGTTGTTCTCGCGCGGCAATGTTGCTGGCCTGCGCTTCATCTAAGTAGGCATCTTGAAGGTCGGCTTTGACTGATGCTACTTCAGCAGGGTTATAGCTGCTGGGTATCAAAGAGACTGCCAGTTCATATTTTTGAAGCTGTGTTTCGGCGTTTAACGTGCCCGTATTGTTTTGCCATTCACTAAGCAAATCTTGATAGTTGGCCAAAAACTGGCTCGCTTCGTTCTTTTCAAGGGTGTTAGCGTCAAGCGTAAAATCCAGATGAGCAAGCTGGTCAGCGAATAGCTGGTGGGCCAACTCTCCCCATACTTGTTGTGCAGATTGCTTGAATAAGGCTACACGATCTTCAAGAGTCTCTATGGATTCAAGTGGGATAGTGCTTTGTGTTAATTGCCAGTCAACCGATAGCTGCGGATAGTCGCTCAGTAACTCAAACCATATGCCCGGCAATTCTGATTTCAATCGTGCGAGTTGCTCTGCGCAGTCATCGCGTTGTTGGCAAAGCTTCCAGAACCCATCGAGTTCATCGAACAAAGCCTTGCCTTCAAGCTCACTCAAGTTTTCAGCAAGAATTTTACCGTCCAGTGCTCCGGCTTGGGCTTGATTGCTGTGCGATGCGGAGTTTTCCGAACTAGCGGTTGCAGTAGGCGTGGAATTATCGTCATTAGTTGTCGTAGAAACACGCGGCTTAGGTTCTGTGTGTTGAGCAGAAGATAGCGCTGTTTCGTTCGTTTTTGATGACCACGAATAGCAAATAATGCTCGCCGTTAAGACGAGCATTAGGATTAATATAACTCGATGCATTATTGGTTCACCGAGTTACTTGATCACGGCGCTAACAGGGAAGTGGTCTGAAAGGTTGTAGTGCTTCCATAACTCACTGCTTGTTGATCTTGGGACATCCACGCGATTGTAGTTATGCGCTTTAGCGGCATACTCTGAGCTCACTACCACATAATCGAGATACTCAACGTTCTCGCCACCCGACATAGGTTCTCCCGCAAAGTTGTTGATGCGTGGGTCAAAGGTAGAAGCGGTGTAACCTGAGTATGTTGGTTCATCAGCCTGCAGGTTAGCAAACATCTGTTGATAGTCGCTTGGGAACTTGAGCTTGTTCACGTTGAAGTCACCGCTGTAAACCACAGTTTCTGATGCCGGGATATTCAGAGACTGCGCCAGTGCACGCATCTGCTTGAATTGACGTTGTCGGTAATCACGAGCGGTGTCCGTATCGAATGATGCCGTGTGGGTACCGAAAACATGGTAAGCCTGACCATTCTTGATAACTTCCGCGTAGTTAACACCTTTATCAGCAAAGCAATCTGTGCCCGTGCAATCAGGGAAAACATACTGCGCTTCATTAACGATAGGATAGCGGCTGACCATGATCACACCACCGTCGTATATGTTAATCCCATCTTTATCGAGCATTTTAGTTTGATAAGGATACTCTTTCGCAAGCTCACGCAAGAACTCATCTCTGCCGTTAGCAAACACCTCTTGAAGCGCCAACACGTCATAGCCCTTTACATATTGAGGGAGTAGGTCATAGCGGTCACCAATATGTGAAGCGATGGCAGGCAGCGCCCAGATGTTGTAAGTCATGACCTTGAGTGTATTGGCATCCGGCTCTGGTTGCTCATCCACTTTTGGTGGGGTGATGGTGTAATAAATATCATCATAGCGCGCTGTAGAATCGGATTTGAGGGCTAGCTCTGCATTGACCCCGAACGCATCGGTTGTGCTGCGATGAATATTACGATCGTCATGCAATGTTAGGTTGACGTCTGCGGCACTCAAACCATGTTGCAGTGTCGAGTTATACCAATGTCCCTTCATGGTTTGGTTGAGCGTGACACTTTCGCCCACAGCGTTTGATACCACAGTGTCAAACTCATAGGTCTTCCCAGATTTCACACCAGTCCAGCGGTTGAAACTTATCAGCTTCTTCGTCTCCCAAGGACCAATCTGTTCAACATGCTGTTGCCACTCATCACCGAGTTGAAGCAGGTCGGTACCAGTGTGGTTGGCTTGAATGGTCATCACTTGATTGGTGTTATTGGTGAGATACACGTCGGTGTCTGCGATCGCAGAGGTCGAAGCGATTGATGTGGATGCCACAAGTGCAGCTAACCAAGTCCATTGAGTTTTCATCGTTTACGTTATCCTTATTGATTGATGTCTAGAATAACGTAGTCAAGAGTTATGACATTGGAGTTATAACTCTATGGCATTTATTCAAATATGAGATATATGCCAAGGTTTTATAAAATTGATTAACCATTGAAAATTAACATATTGTCTTATCGGAATGATAAGTGGTACGCGCGCGAATAATAGGGTCAGTTAATGCTTTCGAGTCGGTGGAACAGCCAATATTGGCGTGCTTAAGTGAAAACTGTGTGTCGCGGTAAAGTGGAGGTTGTGAGCAACAAGAAGGGAATATGGACACAGCTTAGAGCTATCAGCATAAATTTTGCGATTGTTCTGTAATTTACTCTTGTTCAGTAAACAGAAACCTCAAAAACAGGTATGATAGTGTCGTTTTTAATCCTGAACTGGGAAAGTCATGGCAAAGTTAACACTCCAAGAACAGATGCTTAAAGCTGGCTTGGTAAATGAGAAAAAATTAAAGAAGGCGAAGAAAGGCTCTAAAAAGTCTCGCGTTCAGTCTCGTGAAGCAAAAGCGGCAGCAGAAGAAACTAAACTGGCGCAGCAAGCGAAAGACAAAGAGCTAAACCAACAGTTGAAAGAACAACAGTTGAGCAAAGAAATTAAAGCTCAAGTGAAGCAACTGATTGAGATGAACAAGATCGAACAGAAGAACGGTGAGATCAAATACAACTTCACCGACGGTACGCTAGTTAAATACCTTTACGTAGAAGAGCTGACTCAAAAGCAACTAAGTAAAGGCATTCTAAGTATTGCTCGTCAAGGCGAGAGCTACGTTGTTATTCCAACAGCAGTAGCGAACAAGATTGCTATGCGCGACGAAGAATCTATCGTTGATACGCAGGCAGGTAGCACAGACGAAGTAGACGAAGATGACCCGTACAAAGACTTCGTGATCCCAGATGATCTAATGTGGTAATCCGTTTTACCTAGCTCCATTTTAATGGTTAGCTAAGTTTACAGGATCTAAGAATGCAGCGAACAATCACTCGATTGGCGCTGCATTTTTTTTGGCGCGAAATGACTTCAACAAATCTTGAATAACGCTTAGTGTTCTGACATGCCGTAAACAAGGCTATCATTGGCACTTGCATGATCGATAAAATCGGTATTAGCGCGCTGTTCGTGTTGGTCATAGCCATCGAAGTAACAGTCGCCAATTTCATTGCGCGGGCAAACGTGAATGTGGTCTTTGATGACCAGTTCGGTAGAGCAGCATGGGCAGTGTTTTACATGTCCAGTGAGTACCGTAGATCGATTTGGTTTCATACATCCTCCTGATAGGCACTGTAATCTGATTGCCTATTTGCACCCTAAGTTACGCAAATTAGTGTGTCGTTATGATTTCATTTTTAAGTCAATAAAAAACGATTCGTAGAGTGAATGTTTAGGTATTAATGTAAATGTAAGAGCAAGAAAAAATAAAAGAACTAGGACGAGTAGGCTTGAAAGTAGATCGGCCATATAGTCGACTTTCACTGGTATCACATTCAGCCGAAGAGGTTGAAGTAGAGCTCGCTACGACGAATATGTTGGCCAGATGAAACCAACAAGCCCTAGTGAGCTGTGCATCATTTTATCGACTTAAGCTTTCAAAGTAATTCTGAACAAATTTAACGAACACTTGGTGTTTCTTTGCCGGATAAATAACTTGCGGATAGAACAGATAAATACTGTTGCCTTGTTGCAGACATTCATCAGTCAGCACTCGCTCTAATTCTCCAAGCTCGACCTCTTTCGCGACGTAATAACTTGCGATACGGATGATGCCACCGCCTGCCATAGCTTGTTGCTTAAGTAAGTGGTTGTCATTGCTTGAAAGCCAGCCGGACACATCAATATTTGCCGATTTTAAAGGCCACTCGGTTTGGTGCAGCGTTGCTAAGCATTGATGGTCATTTAAGTCGTTGGCATTGTTGGGGCGGCCAAACTGATCAAGATAGCCAGGAGTCGCGACTAAATCATGCTGATAGCTAATCAAGTGTTTCGCCACCATGTTGTGAGGTGGAGTATTGGTGGCACGAAACGCGATATCGATATCATCTTGATTGAGATTAAAGTTGGTGTAGCTGCTGTTTATCTCAAAGCGGATTTCTGGATATTGTTGCCTAAACTGTTGGCAGATATCGAATAGATATACCTCAGTAAACATCTTTGGTGCGGTGAGGCGCAATAGACCTTTTACGATGTCGTGTTGCTCAGAAACACTGCGTTCAAGCTGTAAAACTTGCGAGCGAATCGTTAAGCCTTGTTGCAACGCGCGTTCGCCTTCTTGGGTTAAACGAACACTGCGCGTGGTTCTGACCAAAAGCGGGCACTGTAAATCGTTCTCTAAACGTTTGATCTGTTCAGAAAGGTAGCTCTTAGAGATACCGAGCTTTTCGGCTGCCTTGGTAAAGTTGAGTTGCTGAGCAAGTTCTACAAACAGGATCAGTCGTTCTATTCTTTTGTGTTCGTTCATTCGCGCGTTCCTACCAATCTATTGTTCGTCATATCAAACAATCATTTCGTAACTAGCATATTCTGTTTTTTAAAAAGAACAATATGATAGAGGCATATTTCTGGTCAGCAAATCTTCTAAGCGAGAATCGATATGACGAACAGCACTGAATCTACAAACAAAACGAATGACAAAAAACGTATCCCATTATCAAATTATCTACCGAATGTTGGGCAAATTGCCTATGGCTGCATGGGGTTAGGTGGTGGCTGGAATGATAATACAGTGACGAGTGCGGATGTTGCTCAAACACGAAGCGTAATCGGCACCGCACTAGAATCGGGCATTAACTTATTCGACCATGCGGATATCTATACCTTCAGCAAAGCTGAGCAAGCCTTTGGTCAAGCATTACAACAAGCGCCTGATCTGCGTGAACAGATGTTCATTCAATCTAAGTGTGGGATTCGTTTTGAAGGCGAGGGCAATGTTGGTCGTTATGATTTCTCGGCTGATTGGGTAGGCCAATCGGTAGACGGTATTCTCAATCGATTGAATACTGAAAAGCTTGATGTGCTGTTATTGCACCGCCCTGATCCTTTGATGGAACTCGATGAGCTAGCAAGAACGTTAGAGAACATAAAAGCGCAAGGTAAGGTCGATTATTTTGGTGTGTCGAACATGAACAGCCATCAAATTCAGTACCTGCAATCTGCGCTTGGGCAACCCATCGTCGCGAATCAAGTTGAGATGAGCTTAGCCAAATTGGATTGGTTGAATGATGGGGTGATGATTAACTCGCAAGGGCACCATCAATCAGACTTCGCCGCAGGCACTCTTGAACATTGCCAATTGAATAACATCCAACTGCAAGCTTGGGGCTGTTTGGCACAAGGCCGATTTGCTGAGCAAGGTTTGTATTCAGAACATGAAAACGTGAAAAAGACAGCGCACTACGTGGCTCAGTTAGCGAACCAATATGGCGTAGAAAGTGAAGCGATTGTGTTGGCATTTTTGCTTCGTCACCCTGCTCGTATCCAACCTGTAATTGGCACCACAAATCTAGAGCGAATCAAAGCTTCGGCAGTCGCGACTCAGATAAACCTGTCTCGTGAAGAGTGGTACAACCTATACGTGTACTCACGTGGTCAAGCACTGCCATAAGGAATGAATATGTTGAATCAAAAGATCGCGCAACAACTGGTGTCTAACGCTCTAGACATTGCTGAGCGTAATCAACAAGCAATCGCGGTGAGCGTGTGTGATACGCACGGTGAGTTACTGGCGTTTACTCGCATGGATAATGTGAGTGTTCAAGCCGGATTGTTAGCACAGAACAAAGCTTATACATCTGCAAGAGATAGACAGCCAAGCGGTAACTTAGGTGCTTGGGCGAGAGAAACTGGTAAAGACTTAAGTTACTGGACTGACCCAAAGATCACTGGCTTTAAAGGCGGTGTTCCCATTGAATTAAATGGGCAGGTGATTGGCGCTATTGGTGTCAGCGGATTAAGTGAAGACGACGATGAAGCACTTGCCGAAAAAGTCATTCAACTTGTGTTCTAAGCTGTTGCTCGTGAAGTAATGGAAGTTAGAAGTAACAGATAATAAAAAACCGATGCATGTGCATCGGTTTTTTTGTTTAACGAGACTCAAGTGCTTGAATCAATCGAACCCATTAAGCGTTCGCTTGTTCCAGATCTTGTTGCTTGTCTTTCTTGCCTAATAGGCGGCTTGTGATCGTACCGGCTGTCATAGCACCAGATACGTTAAGCGCCGTACGTGCCATATCGATAAGTGGCTCGATAGAGATAAGCAGTGCTGCAATCGTTACAGGAAGGCCCATAGCAGGAAGTACGATAAGCGCCGCGAACGTTGCACCGCCACCTACGCCAGCAATACCGAATGAGCTCACTGTGATAATAGCAATCAGAGACAGAATGAAGTTGATGTCCATTGGGTCGATGCCAACTGTAGGCGCAACCATGACTGCTAGCATTGCAGGGTAGATACCCGCACAACCGTTTTGACCAATTGTTGCGCCGAAAGAGGCAGACAGGTTAGCAATCGCTGGTGGCACGTTTAGCTTAGTGATTTGAGCTTCAACGTTCAGTGGAATCGTTGCTGCAGAACTACGAGACGTGAAAGCGAACGTCAGTACAGGCCAGATCTTTTGGAAATACTCTTTCGGGTTTACACCAACAAAAGAAACCAACACACCGTGTACAACGAACATCAGTAGAATCGCAACGTAAGATGCAACGATGAAACCCAGTAGGCTGAGGATGTCAGAAGCACTTGATGTTGCAACTACCTTCGCCATTAACGCTGCGATGCCGTATGGCGTTAGTGCCATGATCATCTTAACTAAGCGCATAACGATAGATTGTGCCGCTTCAACAAACGTACGGATCGGAGATTCTAGTTCTTCTTTCTCTGCCATCACTTTACGAGCAGCGATGCCCGTTAGCACACCAAAGATAACAACCGCGATGATAGACGTAGAGCGAGCACCCGTTAGGTCTGCAAATGGGTTAGTCGGAATAAAGCTGATCAGCATTTGTGGAATTGTTAGGTCTGAAACGCTACCGATGCGGCTTTCAAGTGTTGCGATACGTGCTGTTTCGCGAGCGCCTTCTGTTAAACCTTCAGCAGATAGGCCGAATGCTTGCGTTACAATAATACCAACAATCGCAGAAATCGCGGTTGTTGCTAACAGTACAGAAATGGTGATACCAGAAATCTTGCCCAGTGAGCCGCCTTTTTCAAGCTTCACTACTGCTGCAATCATTGAAACCAATACTAATGGCATGATCACCATTTTCAGTAGGCCAACATAACCACGGCCAACAATATTTACCCAGTCTAGTGTTTCGTTGATGACCGGATTGCCTTCACCAAATAACAGCTGTAGACCAAGACCAAATGCGCTACCAAATACTAAACCGAGTAAAACGAGGCGAGAAAGTGTGTTTTCTTTTTTCTGCTGTCCGTAGAGAAAAAAGAGGATACCAGTGAATACCGCTAAGGCAGCGATAGCTGAAAATGACATTTGTTTTCCTTATGAATCTCTTTAAATCGATAGGGCGCTTAGATATATGGGCGCAAATACTGTTAGCTACAGTAGCGACCTGTAACAAAACGTAAAATAAGGAAAAGTAATTTATTAGAACGATTAGTAATATCCACTCAATAGGATGGGTGGATATTCAACATTGTGATGAATAGGTGAGCTTTTTAGCGATATTTTGCCAATAAATTGAGCATGTCACTTGACGAGTAAATTTCGATATTTTGGAAATTATTTTCGAATAACCGGAACAACATTGCTTTGGCTACGTCTTCCGACTGAATAGGGCGTAGGTTTTTGAACTTACCAAGCATAAATGGAGACAGCAGAGGAAAGACACTTTGCAGGAGTTTTTCATCAGCTCTAGGTTCATCACGCTCACCCACCAGAGGCCCAGGGCGTGCGATGAAAAGCTGCTTGAAGCCAATACGTTTTAAATTTTTTTCCATTTGTCCTTTACAGCGAAGGTAGTGCGAATAGGAATCTGGTGAAGCGCCATAGCTAGAAACGACCGCTACGCGTTGAACCCCAAGAAACTTCATCGACTGTGCGACTTGGCTAACCAGTTCCACATCGATTTTGCGAAGCGCTTCTTTTGATCCTGCCTTTTTCTTAGTCGTACCTAAGCAGATAACGCCAAGATTAGGCGTCGCATTCGTGTCATCCCAACTGGTAACTTGCAGGTCGCTGTGAATGAGTGTGTGGAGCTTGTTGGAATCAAACTGTGAATCTAACGCTCGGCGAGATAGGGCATAGATATGATCAACGGCGGGTTCATCGATGAGCAACTTCATCACATGATGACCAATTAACCCGGTTGCACCAGCCACCACGACCGATGTTTTGTCTCCAGAAATGCTCATTTTAATCCCTTCTTCACTCCACAAGTGCTTGTTTAATATAAACAGTGTTTGAATTTTAAGCGAATAAAAGTTTGTTAAACGAGTGGTCAGTAGTATGTGGGGAGTCGCCTGTTTATGGAAAAAGAGATGATTTAGTTTGGCTCGACGCATAAGTACGGTCTGAAGCATAAGTACGATATGAAACATAATGGCGGTGGGAAAGATAAATGCGGTTTGAAACTTAAGTTAGGCGTTAAACATAACAAAGCCCGCTGGGCGACGGGCTTTGTTACTTTTCTTGCTTCTTACTAGGTAAAGGACAGTGGGATTTTCCTTACCTTTTTGCTAGCTTTCTTACTTGATTTATTTGGTTTTCTTTTACTTGAATTTGGAATCATTACACCTCCTAAATCGTTGTTCTGTTTTGTCTTTCAATCGATTGTCTTTCTTCGTGTAGCGTCAGTGTTGTGGGCATTCACTGTATGGGTACTTATCAATGGAGAGATTAATAAGTAATTTAGATAAGGCATAAACGATGCCAAAATGTAAGTTATTGATAAATCTATTATCAGTATTATTTGTGTTTTAGGGTTCGTCAATTTGACTGTCAATCTGAGAAAAAACCAGTGTGATCTGTTTAAATTAAGAACACTCTCTGCGGTTTCTGCCACATAGCCATAGATACAGCCTTGCTTAACACGTAAACTGAGTCGTAATTCACATAGACCAAGGACGTGCTATGAACCTCAAGCTTGATACTCTTGCTCCCACTCAGATTTATCACCTGATGACACAAACCGTTGTTCCTCGCCCGATTGCGTGGGCATTGACGGAATCTTCTGACCAAGAGTACAACCTCGCGCCTTTCTCTTATTTCACGCCTGTTTCTAGTAATCCGCCGTTACTGATGTTATCGGTTGGGAAGAAGCCGTCCGGCGAAATCAAAGATACCACTCGTAATGCCCTAGAAACGGGTAAGCTAGTGATTCACATTGCTTCTTCAAGTTCTGCCGAAACCATGACGGCGACAGCAGCTACCCTTGAACATGGTGATTCGGAAGTCACCGCGAATAACATTGATCTGGTTGAATTTGAAGGCTTCTCTTTACCGAGATTGAAAGAGTGTGCGGTCGCTTTTGGATGCACCTTGTACGAAGTAAAAGAGGTTGGAGAAGTGCCACAAAGCCTTATCTTTGCTCAAGTCGAAACCGTGTACATTTCCGAAGACGTGATCGACAAAGACAGTGAGCGTCTTAAGATCGACGCGTTAGCACTTGATCCTTTATCTCGATTGGGTGGCGGTGAATACGCCACGCTTTCCAATGTGTTTTCTGTCGCACGCCCTAAGTAGCAGCCCTATATCAACGTACCCAGAATAAGCGTTTTTAAAAACTATGTTAGATACCCAATACTCGCAGTACATCCAACACCGAATTGACCAAAAAACCAAGCCACTTGGCGCACTTGGCTTACTAGAAAAAGTCGCACATCAACTGGCTTTGATTCAGAGCCAAGGCAAAGAAGCTGCGGTTGAACACATCGAATTGAATAAGCCAAGTATCATCATTTTTGCTGGCGACCATGGCATTGCTGACGAAGGCGTGAGTATTGCTCCAAGCGCGGTAACACAACAGATGGTGTTGAACTTCTTAAGCGATGGCGCGGCGATCAATTGCTTCTGTGCGGTGAATAATATCGATATCACGGTAGTCGACACGGGGATATTGTTGCCTGTGGAATCAGACAGTGACATGTTGATCTCTCAGCGTTTGGGTACGCGAACCAATAACTTTGCCAATGAAGCGGCAATGAGTTTAGAAACGGTTGAACGTGGGATTGAACTGGGTACAGATCTTGTATCTAAAACCATTTCGAATGGCACCAATATCATCATGTTTGGTGAAATGGGTATCGGAAATACCAGCAGCGCATCAGCGATCTTAAGTGCATTAGCGAATCGTGCTGCAGCGGAGTGTGTTGGCTTAGGCACTGGTATCAACAACGAACAGTTATCACGAAAAGTCGAGGTGGTTGAGCAAGGTGTCGCGCGTTGCAAAGATTTAGATGCGAAAGAAGTTAAAGAGCTTACAGATCTTAAAGATATTAAAGAGGTACTCGCACAAGTCGGTGGCTATGAAATCGTTCAAATGGTCGGTGCTTTCCTTGGCGCTTACCAAAACAAAACCCCAGTATTAGTCGATGGCTTTATCGTGTCGGTTGCGGCGTATGTCGCGACTTTAATTGAACCGAGTTGCCGAGACTATATGATCTTCGCCCATCGCTCTGAAGAGTCAGGACACAAAATTCTGTTAGAGCTGCTCGACGCTGAGCCACTGCTCGATCTTGGATTGAGATTAGGCGAGGGCACAGGTGCTGCGCTAGCTATGCCAATCATTCGTGCGGCAGCCGAGTTCTATAACAACATGGCGAGCTTCGAAAGTGCTGGAGTCACGGTTTAATGAGTGATGTACCAGAAAGATCGTTGAAAGATCGAGTCACCCATCAGTGGGAGCTGTTTGCACTGGCGATGGGTTTCTTTTCTCGCTTGCCAATGCCGAAGAATATGCCCTATTCATCAGAGCGAATGAACCGTTCGGGTCGTTATTTCTCTACGGTTGGTTTGTTGCTTGGCGTACTGTGTGGCGGTGTGCTCTTGCTACTCGATGCCATACTGCCGAGTGCGGTGGCGATCTTTTTGATGATGAGTTTTAGCCTGATGCTCACTGGCGCATTCCATGAAGACGGCTTGACCGATATGGCCGATGGTATTGGTGGCGGCATGACCCTAGAACGCCGTTTAACCATCATGAAAGACAGTCGAATTGGTACCTATGGCGCGTCTGCTCTGGTTATGGCTCTGCTGGGTAAGTGGGTGCTGTTGAATGAACTCGTGAGCATGACTGGACTGTTTATGGTTATCGTGACCAGTTATACCTTTAGCCGCGCGATTGCTGCATCGCTAATTTACGACATGCCTTATGTCAGCGATTTAGATACCAGTAAAAGTAAACCATTGGCCAACAAGCAAACCAAAGGTGAACTTACCTTCTTATTGCTTGTAGGCGTGCTGCCTAGCCTGTGGTTTGGTCTTGAATTCGCTTTGGTTTTATCTGTCGTCGCCTATCTGTTCAGAACAGGTTTTAAAACGTGGTTAACGGCTCGAATTGGCGGCTTTACTGGGGACTGCTTGGGTGCGGCTCAACAGTTAATGGAGTTGCTGACTTACCTTGTATTCATTACTGCATTTTACAATGGCTTTCTATAACGGCTTCCTATGACCAACACGAATGAAACTATTCAAGCTAATCAAATTAATCAAGCAAGCCAGCGAAACAGCCATTTGGTATTGGGCGGGGCTCGTTCTGGTAAGTCTAGTTTTGCAGAGCAACAAGCATTATGTGCGCTTGAAGCATGTTCAAATGGACGCCTCAATTATATTGCGACAGCGACATATCTTGATGATGAAATGCGAGAACGAATCGCGCACCATCAACAACGTCGTGGCGAGCAGTGGATTGAGCATGAAGTACCCGTCGAATTAGCCGAAAAACTGCAGTCTTTTGAGAAAGAAGATGTGGTGTTGATTGACTGTCTAACCTTGTGGTTGAACAACATCATCTTTGAACTGGGTGACGATACAACCAATGAACAGGTTGAAGCCGTGGTTGAAGTATTGGTCAAAAGCGTCGAGCAAAGCCCAGCGCAAATTATCATGGTCTCTAACGAAGTTGGCTTAGGTGTGGTGCCGTTGGGTAAAGTGTCGCGCTTATTTGTAGACAATGCAGGACGAATGAACCAAGCGCTAGCTCGCGTCGTTGAGCGCGTCACGCTGGTTGCTGCCGGATTGCCGCTGCACTTAAAACCATCTAATCACTTGCTTGATACTCAAGGCTAGGTCGCACACATGGTCAATGGAACAACCAAAAACATCTACCTCCTAAGACATGGCAAAGTCGAAGGAAAAGCGGCACTCAATGGTTTATCTGATGTGCTGGTCAACCCTGAGCTTCAAGAACAGATATGTGAGGCGCTTGCGACACAAGACATTACCTTCGATAGCGTGGTTAGCTCTCCACTAAGACGATGTGGTGATCTTGCGAGCTTGTTTGCAGAGCGTATGTCTGTGCCTTTATCAGTTGCATCGGGTTTTCAGGAAATGAACTTCGGTGAAGTAGATGGTGTCCCATTTGATGAACTTGAAGACAAGTGGGGAATGTTAGAAACCTTTTGGAAAGACCCTGCTAATCATCAATTAACTGGCGCAGAAAGTTTACAGAGCTTCCACGACAGAGTAACTCAAGCTTGGTCGCAACTTTTGAATGATTCAAGTGACAACATATTGTTGGTTACTCATGGTGGTGTGATTCG
Organism: Vibrio sp. 10N.222.51.C5; assembly: GCF_041474575.1. NCBI lineage: Bacteria > Pseudomonadati > Pseudomonadota > Gammaproteobacteria > Vibrionales > Vibrionaceae > Vibrio > Vibrio sp. 10N.222.51.C5. The sequence continues at coordinate 163,415 of NZ_JBFRUJ010000015.1, read as the reverse complement.
CATACTGCTAGCGCACTGCCTTAATATTGATTGGAAAAACCCGAGTTTGTACTCGAAGTTATCGATAGAAAACGCATCGATAACGCATATTCAAGTCACTCAGTTTGCGCAGAGCTTTATCAGCGTTAAATCGATAGGGATACCTGTTCTCTGAGTGTTCAAAAAACACAGTTTAAGAATTAACAATCTTTTAGATCTGTAAATAGAAACAGAAATATAAATAGAAGTATAAAGCGGCGTTCACAGCCGCTATACCTGATTGGTATTACTACCTACGTGAAAGGAATTTAGTCATGACAACACCAAGTTGGGATCTAAGCATTGCTTATAGCGATCTTAATGATGCAAAAATCGAACAGGACATTGAACTCATTCAGCAGTGCATTGAGCTGTTGAACCTACACGTTGAAAAGCGTCATATCATTCTAGCGATGCAAAACGCGATTCAGACTTCAGAAGCGGCAGGCACGTTACTGAGTACAATCAACACCTTCGCTAATTGCCACGCATCGGTCGACGCGACACACACAGAAGCGAAAGCATTGCTTGGTCGTGTAGCGAAGCTGAACTCTGAAATGTCTCAAGCGTTCAGCCCTTACGAAGATACGCTAATTCACGCAGAACCAGAATTTATTGATGCAGTATTAGAGCATGATAGTGCGGACGTAGCAGGCCAACGCTTCGCGATTGAGAGTTCACGTAAGCTTTCAAGCAGCCGACTCAGTGTGGCTGAAGAACAGCTGTTAGCAGCAATGAAAGTGGATGGCCGTGATGCATGGGGTCGTTTATACGATAACCTAACCGGATCTTTAAAACTGTCGCTAAAGCTGGACGGTGAAGAGGAAGCCCTAGGCTTTTCACAAGCCGCGAGCCTGTTGTACGGCAGCGAATTCGACAAACAAGAACCAGCATGGCGCGCGGTTCAAGGTGCGATGAAAACGCACCAAGAGTCTTTTGCTTCGATTCTAAATGCATTGGCGGGTTGGCGACTGACTGAAAACAAAAAGCGTTCGAAGATTAGCGATGTGCATTTCCTAGATCCAAGCCTACACGGCAGCCGCATTGTGCCAGAAACGCTAGACACCATGATGTCGGTAGCGAAAGCTAATCGAGCTGTTGGTCAGAAAGCAGGTTTGTTAATGGCAAGAGTTCACGGGCTAGATGAAATGAAGCCTTGGAATCACTTAGCTGCGATGCCGCCGCTGGGTGACGCTGAATCTAAGGTTTACCCATTTGATGAGGCGATCGACGTGATCAAAACTGCGTTCGCTGAAGTAAATCCAGAGATGGCTGATTTTGTCGCTTTGATGGTTGATAATGGTTGGATTGATGCCGCACCAGCAGCCAACAAACGTTTAGGCGCTTACTGCACCAAGTTTGCTGCTACACGCACTCCGCTTGTGTTCATGACATGGAGCGGTAGCCGCTCAGATTTAATGACATTGGCACACGAGTTAGGCCACGCGTTCCACAACTGGGTGATGAAAGACATGCCGTTGTGTCAAACACGCTACCCAATGACGCTAGCAGAAACCGCTTCGATTTTTGCTGAAAATATCGTTAGAGACCATTTGTTAAAACAAGCTCAAACACGTAACGAGAAACTTGAGATGTTATGGGAAGAGTTGTCTTCTTCACTCGCTTTAATGGTGAACATTCCAGTGCGTTTCGAATTCGAAAAAGCCTTCTACGAGCAGCGTGAAAAAGGCGAGCTAACGGCTCAGCAGCTGTGTGACTTGATGGAAACGACTTGGAAAGAGTGGTATGGCGATGCAATGACAGAAGCTGACCCTTACTTCTGGGCGAGCAAACTGCATTTCAGCATCTCTCAAGTAAGCTTCTACAACTACCCATACTTGTTCGGTTACCTGTTCAGTAAAGGTGTTTACGCTCAGCGCGATGCGAAAGGTGAGCAATTCTACGGCGATTACGTTTCGTTACTTCGTGATACGGGCAGCATGATGGCGGAAGAAGTCGTTCAAAAGCACTTAGGAATGGACCTGACTCAAGCTGATTTTTGGCAACAAAGCATCGACATGGTCAAAGTTCAAATCGATGAATTTGAAAGATTGCTCGATCAGGAAGATTAATTGATCTCAATCTGTTCATAGCAGGTAAGAGCTGTGTTAGCTTACGTGGCTCTTATCTTGCTGGCATAACCTGAGATAAGCCGAAACAACCAAAAGTCTCTTTAAATAGAGAAAGTTATTTGGAACAGATGTCGGTTAGTAAAGTCAGCAGGTAATATAAAAATATATGGGTAGTATTTGTGAGTGATAACGGAGTTTCTGTTGATAAGTGCGATCCTAGCAACACAATTTCTATGTACAATTTATTAACATACGGCCGTGCAATTAAGGAGTAGCGCATGACGAAGACCCTCTTTCGCCAATCATTTCTTTTTGACAGCCTAGATCTTGAGCAAGAAGTGGTTGCAGGACAGACCGTACTGAGTAACGGTGTTCAAATTAAGCTTCATCAACGCGGTGTCTTGGAAGTGATTCCCGCGGATTTTAATTCTGAAACCAAGAACATCATTTTTTCAACCGGTGTTCATGGCGACGAAACTTCACCAATGGAGCTGATCGATAAGCTCATTGAGGATATTGAAACAGGTTTCCAAGTAGTAAACGCGAGATGCTTGTTTATCATAGCTCACCCAGAAGCCACTAACGCGCATACTCGTTTTCTTGATGTGAACATGAATCGTCTGTTTGATGAAAAGCAGTACGAGAGCAATCGAGAAGTGGACATCGCGAAGAACCTTAAGTACTTGGTTACTGAGTTTTACAAGGAAACGGTACCTGCCACTCGTTGGCACTTAGATCTGCACTGTGCGATCCGTTTGTCTAAGCATTACTCGTTTGCAGTGAGCCCTAAAGTTCGCCACGAAGTACGCAGTAAAGAGCTGTTTGATTTCATTAACAGTGCGCACGTGGAAGCAGTGTTGTTGTCAAATGCGCCAACCAGTACATTCAGTTGGTACAGTGCTGAAAACTTCGAAGCGCAAGCACTGACAATGGAACTAGGGCAGGTCGCGAGAATTGGTGAGAACCAACTTGATAAGCTAACGGCTTTTGACTTGGCGATGCGTAACTTGATTGCTGAAGTTGAGCCAGAGCATTTACCTAAGCGAACCATCACTTATCGCGTGAGCAGAACCATTGTTCGTTTACATGATGACTTCGATTTCATGTTCTCAGATTCTGTAGAGAACTTTACCGCGTTCAAGCACGGTGAAGTATTCGGTCATGATGGTGATAAACCGTTAATGGCTAAGAATGAAAACGAAGCGGTGGTGTTCCCTAATCGTAATGTTGCTATCGGTCAACGAGCAGCCTTAATGGTGTGTGAAGTTGAAACGCGATTCGACCATGGTCAGCTTGTGTACGATTAATATCGATTCGGGTTTAAACGACGAAAACAACCGCTCAACTGGTTGAAATATCAAGGTTCGCATTACGGTGTGAGCCTTGAGTTTATTTGGGGATACAGGTAAGGTTACGCGAACATTTTCAAAGTAGCTTGATATGGATTTCCAACAACTTCTTCACCAAAAACAGCGCAAATGGACTAGAGCCATTTATCTGATGGCAGCACTGCTTGTCGCGCTGAGTGCAATTTACCTAATGGTTGGCGATCTCTTCATTTCCCCTCTGGACACCTTGTCCACGTTAGAACAAAAACTACTGATTGATTTACGCTTACCTCGATTATTAGCAGCTATTGCTATCGGGGCAGGGCTAGCAGTATCTGGCGCAAGCTTACAAGTCTTATTAGGCAACGTATTGGCTGAGCCTGGTGTGCTCGGCATTTCTGGCGGTGCAAGCTTAGCCATGGTTATTGTGCTGTTCTTCTTGCCGTTTGCTCCGACTCCAGAACTGTTCATGATTGCCGCCGTTTTAGGCTCGCTCTGTTTCACCGTGATACTGGTAAGCATGGTAAAAACGATGCGACTCACCACGGCTAAATTACTGCTGGTGGGTGTCGCGTTAGGCATTCTTTCTGGCGCGATGGTGACATGGGCGTTCTATTTTAGTGATGACTTAAGTCTACGCTTATTGATGTATTGGCTGATGGGCAGCTTAGGTGGCGTCACTTGGTATCAACACTCGCTCACGTTGGTGATGATCCCCGTGATTATTTGGCTGTGCCTGCAAGGTAGTAAGCTAGATAAGTTAATGATTGGCGAAACGCATGCCGCACAGTTAGGCGTAAACGTACCGAGATTGCGCTGGCGTCTAATTTTCGCCGTGTCTATTTTAGTCGGCTGCGCGGTAGCTTTAGGTGGCGTGATCAGCTTTGTTGGCTTGGTTGTGCCACACTTATTGCGTTTAGCGATTGGTACTGATAACAAATACCTTCTTCCTTTGTCTGCCGTTGCTGGCGCTGCGTTGTTGGTGTTTGCTGATATCTGTGCAAGAACCTTATTAGATTCCGCAGAGCTGCCTTTGGGTGTGATGACCACCAGTATCGGTGCGCCTATCTTCATTTGGATGTTAATTAAAAATCATGATTCAAATTAAGAGCCTGAGCGTTGGCGCTCGTTTATTACCACTATCATTTGAGCTCAAGCAAGGGCAGGTGACTCACGTTATCGGCCCTAATGGCAGCGGTAAAAGTACCTTGCTCGAAGCGATATCTGGAATTGGTGATGGTTACAAAGGCGATATAAAGATCGACGGGCAGGATTTGTCGGAGCTGTCTTTACAAGATTTATCATTGCATCGTGCTTACTTGTGCCAAAGCGCAAGGCCAGCCTTCAACTTAGAAGTGTTCCAATATCTTGCATTGTCACTGCCAAGCTCCTCACACGGCCTTGATGTTGAAATCAACGCAGCTTTGGAAGAAATCAGCCAGATGCTAGACATTGCAGACAAACTTCATCGCTCAATTCAGACACTGTCTGGTGGTGAATGGCAACGCGTTCGTTTGGCGGGAATGTGCCTGCAAATTTGGCCGACGCTCAATCCTTACGCAAAGCTGCTGATCCTAGACGAACCTGCAGCGCCGTTGGATATTGCTCAAGAAGCGTTGCTGTATAAGCTTATCGAACGAGTGGCTGAGAAGGGCATTGCGGTTATTATGGCTAACCACGACCTGAACCGAACCTTGAGGCATGCCGACCAAGTACTGCTGCTCGAAAAGGGCGTACTACAAGCATCTGGCAGTGCAGAGCAAGTGCTTGTGCCTGAACAGCTAGAATCCGTATTTAACACGCAAGTAAAAAGCATCTCGGTCGACAATCAAACTTATCTGCTGTTTGGTTAACTTAAGCTCATCAATACAAGGCAATCTATATGTTTAGATATATTCAACGACGACGAATCAAGAAAGTAATCAAATCACTTTCTGCAAAGTTGGTGAAAGCGTACGGAAGCAGTGACTTTTTCTCTATTGGGCAAGTAGAAACGAGTTCATGTGAATTAAGTAAGCGCCAACAACTGGTTGCCTTAGCATTGTTTGCTGATCCACAAGACCTTGCTGCTGAAATTGCTCCAGCCATTCAATTGCTGCGTAATAATGTGTCTAATGACTTCTTCGGTGGTGAGGAATATAACGCGCGTGATGTACTTAATTTGTTGGGCGGTGGCGGTTGGAAGGGCGGTCGTATGGACGATGATATGTCGAATCGATTTGGCATGAATAGCCGCTATTAGTTTAGCTCGTTCAAATTAACGTTTAATGATTTATCCATTTATAAACGTATACGCTCAATAGCTTAGCGACTTTACAGCAGTCTCAACAACGTAATAATAATGATGATAAAAAGCACTCAATATCATTATTTATGCGAGCGTTTCACTCCAATTAATTCAATGAAAAAATACCTTCCTAGCGATCTATCTTCTTAGGGAATGCGTAATTTTTGTGGGTAAAAATTGATAATTCGAACCAATATCATCTATCTACAACGCATTTGTTTGAGTTGTGTGATGCTGATTCCTATTAATATAAAACCCGCTGTTATTGATAAAATTGACGTATATATTTTTCGTTGTTCTTTAAGTCGGAAACTATAAACCTTCGAATTACAGTGCTGGTTGGTTAGTAACCAATTGGTTTTGTGTTTAGGGTAAAATAATAGAGAGTGGGAAAGTGACAACAATAAATAATAATATTCTAAAAATAGCAGTGGGTATGGCTATGCTATCGAGTGTGCCGTCAGTGGCAAATGCTCATGGTTGGTCTGAGTTTCCAAGCGCGCGTCAGAACACGTGTTACGAGCAAGGCGGGATTTGGTCGGGTACACCACCTAATGCTGCGTGTGCTCAAGCAAAAGACATTTCGGGTTCATACCCGTTTGTTCAACGTAACGAGTACGCGAAAAATGTCCAAGATTTCAATAATATCAATGCTGTAAAAGCGGCGATTCCTGACGGCACGTTATGTTATGCCAACGATTCGCAAAAACGCGGCATGGGTGCGCCTCATACTGGTTGGACTCGTACCGAGCTAAATACTGGTACGTTTGAATATGTATTCAATGCGACAGCGCCACACAACCCTTCTTTCTGGGAGTTCTACCTAACGAAACCAAACGCGGACCTAAGCAAAGGCCTAGCGTGGGGAGACTTAGATCTTATCCAAGAAGAGGGTAACGTTCCGGTTAATGGCGGCAAGTACCGCATTAATGTCACTATTCCTTCAGACCGTTCTGGCGATGCGATTCTATTCGTTCGTTGGCAACGTGATGATGCTGTGGGCGAAGGCTTCTACAACTGTTCAGACATCACTATCGCGGGTGGCACAACCCCTCCACCAGAGCCGGGTCCAGAGCCTGATCTAGTGCGTGGTGACCTATTCATTTCAGAAGGTTTTGGAACTCCACAAGCTGGCGACACCGTTAAGTACGATATCATCAACAAGTATGGTGAAGTAGCGCGAAGCTTCGACATCGTCATTGATGCTTCAAACGTTAACGATTGGGCTCGTTTGTTGGCTTCAGAAATTAACGGCTGGCATGAAGAGTTTAAAGACGGCGCGATCTTCATTGGTGATTGGCACGCTGAAATGCAGCACTACATGTACTTCCAAAACGATCCTTCACGCAACTTCTTCAACTCAAAAGATAGCCGTGCTTCTGGTCAGTTAACGCTGATTGACGGTGGCGACGGTGGTGTTGAACCACTGAAAGGTGATATCTACGAGCTAGTGAAGAGTGACAACGTAGTGAATGCTGGCGACAAAGTTGTAATTGCAACAAGCGAAGCGGCGACATTGACTCAAACTCAAGGTACTTCTGTAAGCATTCAAAATAACGGCACGGCTTCTATCGTAGTTGATACCACTGGCATCACTGCAAACGAAACTTTATCGTTTATGGCTAGCTCGATTGAAAGCGACAGTGTTGAAACCTTCACTTTTGAAGTAATTGCCGATGACGGTGGCGTGACACCAGACCCAGATCCAACGCCGGATCCTGATCCGACTCCTGACCCAGACCCTACGCCAGATCCAGGTACGTGGGACTCATCAGCGACTTACCTTGGTGGCGAAGTCGTGACTTACTCGAACCAGTCATGGAAAGCACAATGGTGGGTTCAAGGTGGTACTAACCCTAAAGCGACTTACGAAAATGACAAATGGGGCGTTTGGCGTCCAGCCAACTAATCTTAACTATTGTTAGTTAATTAGCCTTGCAATAATAACCAAGACACCACACTTTTTGACGAGTGTGGTGTCTTTTTTAGCGTCTGCATTTGCGGTTTTGAACGTCATTAGCTTAGAGAAAAGTGACTCAGAAACGGAGTCTTAATCGCTGAGCAAAGCTCTGTAATCGGATAAGAGTTATATAGAAAACAAGAGCTATATAACGTTTTGTAATGTGTTGACGAATTATTTCAGAATAAGGTTTTCTTTAATCTCATCGTTAAGATACCCCTGATCAAAATCTGGTGTCATAAATTCGACGGAGGAGGAGTCTAGATAGCTGGTTTCTAGATAACTCGGCTCTAGATAATGGGGGTCTAAGTGATCAGCACTTACGTAGGTGGGAATCGCAGAAAACAAAACGATACTGATCGCTGCAGCGATATTAATGACTTTGTTGCGTTGAGAAGTAATTTTCATAGTAGTGCCCTCGAAAGGTGGGCAAATCCATCTGCCTATGAGAATTGAATCTGAGATGTTTAGAAGTCGTAAGACAAACCAAGTGTAATGATGCTGTCGTTGTCGATTGAGCCAATTAGATTGTCGCCAACTTGTAGGTTACCCTCGTTGGTGTTGAAGTAGGTGTATTTCACGTAGGGCGTCCAGTCGTCGATGCTTTTAGAGAGAACGACTTCGTGCTCATTGGTACGGTAGTCACCTTGATGAAAATAGATATTGTCACCGTCATGGGTAAACCCGCCATTGGATCCATCACTGTTTTCGTGAGTGTATTGGTAAGCTAAATCCCAACCGGCGAGTGAGTACCCTGCACCGGCGATGAACTTATTGGTGTTAATCGCGGTGTCGCTTACATTTTCGAGTACTTGCCCTGACTGTTTATATCCCAATCCACTGAATACATTGAAGTTGTCGTTCACTTGATAATCGATAATACCTTCGATTAATAACTCTTCACCGTTGTCCCATTTACCAAGTTCACCGTATAGGTTGAACGTGAAAGACTCGCTGATGTTAAAATCGTGCCCATAACCCGCGGCTAGCCAACCCTGGTCATCAAAACCTATATAGACTTGTCCATTTTCTGAGGTATCGATTAATGCGCCAGCTTCTGTGGTGTAGACACCGTTATCAGCAGCATTAGAGGCAACGTTTTGTTCGATGTAAACTTGAGTCGAAGTCGCAAACGCTGCGCTGCTGAGTAACGTAAGTGGTAGAGCAATAAGGTTAAGTTTTTTCATGGATTCTCCAGTGTCGTTCTATTGAATTAACTTGCTGGAGAGTATGTGATTAAACTGAATTTATATTAATAGGGTTAACTTTAGTTAAAACCTCAGTTTCATTTATGTTTCCTTAATGCTGATTTGATTGCTTCACGGGTTTTGATGTGCTGTTCGTCTTTAGCGTAGCGGCGGTGATAGAGCATTCGAAACGTGATCGGTCTTAATTTGATGGGGATAGGGTGAACGCGTAAGCCAAGCGCTGGTGCAAGCATTTCTGCAAAAGAGCGAGTAGAAGCGGCGATATAATCTGTCGTGCTTGCCAAAATCAGCATGCTTGAAATTGAGCTGGTTTCAATTCTGACTTTTCTCGGCTCGATATCGCTCTCTGATAAAAACTCGACCGTGTTCATGTTGGCGCGTTTGATCTTGAGTGCAATATGTTCCTCTTGGAAATACTCCTCTTTACTCAGTGTCTCACCAATTCGAGGGTGGTTAATTCGAGTCAGACACACGGGTTCCTCATCGACGATGGTTTCTTCAATCAATGAGTGTTTCTTACTCGAAAGTACATCAATGACGATATCCACTTTTTGCGCAGTAAGCGCATCAAACAGTTCTTCCTCTTCGAGCGGCGCTTCCGTAAAGCTTACGCCTTCAACCTTGCTAACGAAATGAAGCAAGCTCTCTGTGCAATAGACTTTAAGGTCATTCTTTTGCTGCTCAACCGTTCCAATGATGTTCAATGGGTCTTCTATCTTATTAGCGAGTGATACCGCTGCACCAGTAGGCGCGATACCTCGTCCTTCTCTCACAAATAAAGCCTTGCCCACGACCCCTTCGAGTCTCTTAATCGCCGCGCTTACCGCGGGTTGAGAAATATCGAGCTGCTCTGATGCCACGGTGATAGAGCTGTGTTTGTAAACGGCCAAAAATGTCGTCAGTAGATTAAGGTCCAAATTCAGTTCCCTCTATTTTTATTGCCACTCATTCAAATCATTGTGGAGTCACTATTAACTCATAAATGAAATGGAGGTTTTAAGTAAAGTTTACACTATATATCAAGGTTCTGTTTATTAATAAACTTGTTTGCATCGGAGTGAGGAAGGAACTTCATTCATTTACTAAATACTCAGACCGATAGGTGAAACTATGAGAACTTTCGCAAAATTATCAATCATCTCTACAGCAATGATCATCACGACAACCGCTTTTGCTGCTGACCCAATGATGCAATACAACACCAAGCAGACTAACTCTGATATTCAAAAACTCGAGAAATTTGAATATCACGAGGGTGAAACCCTTGAAGAGTATCTGAGCACTCAACCTAAGGGGAACTTGTACTCTTCAGAAGAAGAAGTGCTTTCTGTGTTAATGGGCGGTGTAAACAATGGTGACTATCGCAAAGAAACCAATTCAGGTTGGAAAGAAGGCCTGATGTTTGAGGGCATTGCACCTTATGGCGATCACATGGTGTCGGGCGCCAACTGGTTCCCACGCACTGAAGAAGTTCAACCGGATGAAATGCGTGTCACGTTCATGGGAACATCACCAATGATTCGCCCGGGGCAGGCAAACACCTCGATATACGTAGAACTGGGTAACGGCTCTAACTTTGTCTTTGATTTAGGTGAAGGATCAATTGCGAACTACGTAGCGGCGGGTGTCGCGATGAATGAACTCGACCATATTTTCATTACTCACTTGCACGTAGATCATTACGGCTCATTACCTTATCTGTATCAATTTGGTGGTTGGAATGGTCGCTGGGAAAAGCCGCTTAACATTTATGGCCCGAGTGGTGCGACTCCAGAATATGGCACTCGTCATATGATTGAAGGCATGCAACAAATGTTGAACTGGCACACCGATGCATTTGATGTGTTCCCATCAGGCAACGACATTGTGGTTCACGAGTTTGATTTCCGCGACGACGGTGGCGTTATCTATGACCAAGACAATGTGGAAGTGATTCACTGGCGACGCAGTCACGCAAAAGATGGCGCGTCTGGTTACCGCTTAAATTGGACTCAAGATGACGGTCGAGTGCTTTCGTTTGTTTGGACAGGAGATGGTCGCCCAACAGAGTTGGATTTGAAATACGCAAAAGGTGCAGACTTGTTCATTACTGAACTGCAAACCGAAACGTTTGGCGTGTCTTCGATTATTCAAGGTGTGCCGCCATTCCTAGCACGTTACACCGTTGATACTCACCATACACCAGCGTACGCGGCGGGTTATGTGGCGAATGAAGTACAACCGCGCTTGTTCATGACAACGCACATGACATTCGACCCATATCTCAATGAGGAAACTGTTGCAGAGGTTCGCCACCATTGGCAAGGGCCTTACCACTTCGGTGCGCCAGATGGCATTGTCGTGAACATGACCAAAGATAATGCGTGGGTTCGTGAAGGTATTTTACCTGATTTCCCGAATGCGAGAGCGCCACAATTTGATATGGCAGATGGGTCTGACTTTAGAATCCCGCTGCCGAAAAACAGCCGTGAAGACATACAAGAACAAGAGATTCGTGATTTAGAGTTGGATCCAAAGCTGTACTACCCAGAAGGCTACCACCCAGAGCTGTTAACAGAGTGGCCAGTCGACCGTGACATCGTGATCCCAGCTGAACAAGTACCAGAAGCAATGAAGCAAGGTATGAACACCAAGCAAGAATACATGGATAGAGTGCGTGCTCACCACAATCTTGAGCGCAAGTCGGTAAGTCGTCCAACTGAGCCTGGTGAAGGAGCAGGAACCGACAACAAATAGGGTATTTGTAGTGAGGGCTGATATTGCCCTCACATCCTAAAAAGTTAGGTAAACAAACCCATTCTCTTACTCAATCATAAAACTATTGCTTACAACTTCTTTGCTTAGAATATCTGGAGTTCATTATGAAAAAATCAATTTTAGCGGTCGTCATTCTATCTTTAGTGTCAGCGTCTGTTTTCGCTAACGGACAATCCAATGCTCACAACTATCAACCTGGTGCGACGAATAACTCAGAACGTTTAGCGGATATTGATCCTAACTACGAACTGACCTTACCTTCAGAAAAAGAAGGCTACACCATGTATGACAACCAATCCATGTCAGATGGCGGGACCTACACAACGTATGTCAAACCGAATCCTTCCGATGCAATGCATGTCGCCGATGAAGGCTCACTAAAAATAACGCATGGAGAAGGTGGTGTCATTATGACGGAATACACCACAAAGAATGGCCAACACACGTTTTCAGTGATGTGCGGCTACACCTCGGGTCCATCGTACTGGGCTGACGGAAAACCAGCGAAGGTATGTGAAGAGGCGCAAGCACTAGCGGTTGCATTGGAAGCAAAAGGTGAATGGGAGGTGAAGCCAATGACTTACACCATCGCACCAGCAAGAATCGTAGTTGATAAGTGATTTTTGTCTACAGAACGCTCGTTATATCGAGCCTCGTTATCCAACCATATTGATTATTTGTAGTGAGACAGAGGGGTACTCAGGCTGAAATGGTCTGAAGTTCCCCTTAACTTAGCTCACAAGAAGCTAAGTCAGCCAACTAATCAACTTTGTATTCGAAAATACAGAAGGTCTATCCCATGAAAAATACCATTAAGCTACTGGCTATCGCATGTGTTTTACTTACTCCAATGCTTGTCGCCGCTGCCGAACATAATCACAGTCACAATCATTTTAACCCTGAATTAGAGCAACTTGGCGACGACATTATTGGTCTAACCGTGTGTTACAAAAATGGGCATCTATCAGATGAGAATCAAGAGCCTGCGTTTATGAACCTTATCAACCACGCCAATGTAGAAGGTGAGGAGTTGGGGATGTACTACATGGATAAGTTGGGCCCTAAAGCTGAGCAAATCATGAGTGATGACGACGCTCGTCGCTTATGGACTCAAGATTATTGTGCTGATTTAACTGATACCTATTTGGACTCACACAAGTTAGCTCAAAGAGCAAATGAACACAAAGGTTATTCCCACGGACACGATCATGGTCATCACCATAATCATGACCACCATGGACATGGCGATTTAACGCCGGAGGTACTTGAGCAAGATATTGAGAGAGGGCGTTTACTCAGTATCAATTAAGCCCAATAAGATAAGTTCATCTAACCTATTGTTAAATATTCACTATTTGATAGTGTGTCTAGGTGCACATTAAGGATGTGTTTCATATTTAGCGATGAAAATAGTAGGAGTTGCGATGAGTATTATAGTGAGACGGTCTGAACCGTCAGATGCAAAGGGAATAAAAGAAGTTTACGAATGCACTAATGCTTATACCGGTACGCTGCAACTCCCAAATCCATCTCTGGAAAGCTGGCAAAAACGAATCTCTAATATGCCTGACAACGTGTACTCGTATGTCGCGATGATCGACGATGAGATTGTTGGCAACTTGGGAATGGAAGTGTGCGTGAATCCAAGAAGACGACATGTGGCTTCATTTGGTATGGGTGTTAAAGACGATGTGCTAGGCAAAGGTGTGGGTAGTCAGCTGCTCGCGACCGCGATCGACTTGTGTGATAACTGGATTAACATCAAGCGAATGGAGTTAACGGTATACACCGATAATGAAAGAGCGATCAGCCTGTATAAGAAGTTCGGTTTCGTGATTGAAGGAGAGTCCGCAGGGTTCGCTTTCAGAAATGGCGAATATGTGGCGGCTTATCATATGGCTCGACTGGTATAGCATTTAGCTACGATTAACACACAGCTACGATTAACACAGTTAGAATTAACTGACAGATAATAAAACGCCACGTTATTTAAACGTGGCGTTTGCTATTTTGGTGCGCTGGTGCTTTAAAGAGCTACAGCCATAACCTTAGTTCAGTCGTAAACTTAGTTAAGCCGTTAGTGGCTCAAGGTTCGCAGGACGGTAGTGTACAGATTTTAGTACTTTACCTTGGCGAACTGTCTTGCCTTCCGATACGAAATCTTCCGCACACTTAGCGATGATGTATTCGCCTTTTTGAACCGCCATCAGCTTGATGTTCTGCTCAGCATAGAAAGCTTCTGTTTCAGCATATTCAGTTTCGTTGCGACATACTTTGCTCATGTTGCTTGAGTGTACTTCGTCCCAGCAAGGTAAGAAGTCAATTGAACGGTTTTTGGCAACGTTCAACAGTAAGTCGATTAAGTAGCTGATCGCTAGGTTGTCTTCTACTTTGGATTGGCCAAGGTGAACCAAACGTCCCATCAAAACATAAACGCTGTCTACAATAGCGTCCGCTTGTTCGATTTTAGAGTCAGCTTCTGCAAGTTCTGTTAGCTCTTCGATCGCTAGAGAGGTATGTAGCGTATCGCCTTTTTCGTCCATTGTTTCAGGAGCAGCAACCGGCAGATCAAAAGTACTGCGGAACTCTTCAATGTCGCGGTAAAGGTGATCGTAGATTTCTTGGTTTAGTTGAGAAAGGTTCATATTCCTATCCATTTTGTTTCGTTAATGGACCATTTTAACAAAGGTAGGAATGGGGTGCTAACGCAAAGTGGAAGAACGCGACTTTTATTCATTGGACCAATGAGGTATTTTGCATACAAACTAATTGATTATTATGTTTTTTTACACTTTACTCTTCTTAATATACGAAATATTAATGTTGTCATTAATGTCAGCAGTAGTGGAATCCCATTTATGAACCAAGCCAGTGAAAGCGAAATTGTTATACGCCGCTTGTATCAAATCACCAATGATTATCGAAAGGGCTTCGATATTCAGATCGCTCAGCTGCTTATTATGGGGCTTGAACGCTTCAACCTTGATATTGGTATCTTATCGAAAGTCGATGGCAATACTTATGTTGTTGAACATTGTGTTACGCCTGAAGGGGTAGAACTCAATAGCGGTGACACTTTTGATTATCGTTCAACCTATTGCGAAATTACCTGTAAATCGATTGGTCCTATCTGCATTGAGCATTGTGGTAAACACGATAAGTATGCGAAGCACCCTGCTTACCAGTCTTTTGGCTTGGAGTCTTATATTGGGGTTCCCATTTTCGTTAATGATGAGCTTTATGGCACCTTAAACTTTTCAAGTCCAGCGCCCTATCATCGTGAGTTTAAAGAGTTCGATGTCGACGTGATGAGACTAATGGCATCATGGATCGAAGTGGAGCTGGTTAGAAGGCAGCAAGAACGAAAACTCAAAGAGTTGAATGAGAAATTGGAGTATCAAGCTCTGTATGATCCTCTGACACACTTGCCAAATAGACGTTGCTTGTTTAAAACGTTGAATGCGGAAGTCGAGCAGTTAAAAGGCTCTTTAGGAAAGGGAACCTTGGCGGTTGTCGACATCGACTTCTTTAAACAGGTTAACGACATTTACGGTCACCAAATGGGCGATGTTGTATTAAAGAAAGTGGCGAGCGTGCTGAGCAATAACACTCAAGAAGGTGAGTTTGTGGCGCGCTTTGGTGGCGAGGAGTTCATTCTTTGGTACCCAAATAAAACACCAAGTTGTGTTGAAGATAAGTTCATGACTCTTTTGCAAGAGATGAAGAAAATCACACTGGATAGAAAGCCTGTCACTATATCAATCGGTGCGTGTCATTTTGAGTTGAGTACCGGGGATACCAAAGGGGAAAGGATGTCGGCGTTAGATAAGCTCATCAAAGTTGCCGATGAATGCCTGTATATTGCGAAACAAAATGGACGAGATCAGTTCATTTCTCGTCCATATCATCAAGAACGCTCAGGAATATGAGCCATTTTGTTAGCGATTAACTGAACGATTAGCTGAACAGATAAGGGAACAGTTGACGACGTTCTTCCGGAGTTAAGGATTCAACTCTCGCGATGTTGGTATCAGGAATCGCTTCAGGGTTAGGGTAGTGCTTCAACACTTTTTCCATACTCGCTTCACGAATCAAATGGTAAACCGGGTACGGAGAACGGTTCGTTAGGTTTTCATCGTCTTCTGGATCCGCACCACCAAAACAATAGTCTGGGTGGAAGGTTGCTACTTGGTAAACGCCTTCCCAATCTTCTTGCTTGATCAACGCTTCAATCCAATCAATGAACATGTTGTAGTCGAAGAAATCTTGCAGCATGTTAGGTACAACAACCAAAGTCGTCTCTAATTCCGCGACTGGCGTGTTATCTAACTCTACGAAATGCGTCATGATGTCTTGCAACAACGCTTCTTCCGTATTTGCTTCACTCACAAAGATCTTAATCTGTTTATTACGTTGTGGCTTGGCTGCGAATGGACACAGGTTTAGGCCAATAACGACATCGTCTAACCACTGTTTTACTTGGTCGTGGATGGTTTGAAGATCTGTGCTTTGAGTGTTCGACATAACAGGTTCCGAAATGAAATTTTGCGTAGGATATCAGAACGGACGTCAATCAAAAGCAATAATTGAGTTACAACCTTAGTCGTACTTATGCTTGTGCAAGTTTAGACGCCGATACTTGTAGCTGTTTCAACTGGTAGACCCAAGCAAATATCGCGACATAGAAGATTGAACCGCCCGCAATCACGCCATTCCAACCGAACAGCTGCCAACAATATAAGAGTAAGAAACCACCTAAGCTCCCGCCAATGTAGTAGTGAACTAAGTAAAGTGCCGTTGCTGTCGCTTTGGCGCTCGGTGCTTTTTGACTTACCCAAGAGTAGGCAAGGGTATGGGCGAAGAACGCGCCGCCACTAATCAATAACAAGCCTGCTAGCATGAACGGGACTTTGTCGACGGCAGAAATTAGCATTCCGATTAAGCTAATACACACGCCCATCAATATACCGTTTAACGGGTCAAAGCGAAGTGTCCATTTGTTGGAGAGCTTAGAGCTTACCGTACCGGCCAAGTAACATAGGAATATCAGTGAAGCTAAACCAACAGGCACTGAGTGAGGTTCGGATACCAACCTAAAGCCCATTACTGAATACAGGTTAACGAATAGCGCGAAGTTAGCGCCACCAATCAACATCGCGAGCCACAAGGCACGGTTTCTTAAGTGCATCACAACCGAGCGGTTATGATGAAAGAACAACCCTTTTTGAGGTTTGAAGTTTTGTTGGTCAGGCAGACTATACGCAATATAGAGAGCGCCGATTAAGGAGCCGACCACGAAAAACAAAACCGTTGCGTGCCAGTCAAAATAATCCGTAATCAAGCCACCCAATACACGTCCGAAAATTCCACCCAATGAGTTGGCTGCAATATAACCGCCGATCGCGACTGCGAATGCTTTGGGTGATAACTCTTCGACCATATAGGCAACCGCCACGCCCGCAAAAGCAGCGACTGCGATTCCCATGAATGCTCTGGCAACAACAAGTTGCAGTAGAGTGGTTGTGAACACCATGCTCAATCCAATCAAAGGAATAGCGAACAGACTGAACAGAATAATGGGTTTTCGACCGAAGGTTTCAGAAGCGATTGCCCAAGGTACCAAGCTAATCGAAAGGCCGAGTGTTGTAGCAGCAAATAACCAGTTGATCTGAGTTTCAGATACTTGGAAGTGCTCCGCCATGTGCGGCAAGATAGGCTGAAAGAGGTAAAGGTTACAGAAAATGATAAATGAACCAATCGCCAATGATTGAGTGATACGTTTGTATTGAGGACTGCCTTTATCAAACATTTACGTTGTGCCTGCGCGAGTTAGTAAGCTATTTGTGAACAAGTTATCAGTACAGGTGTGATTAAAGAAATATATTAAAAATATCACCTCTATATATTAAATATATCGCCATGCTTGAATCAAAACCACTTCGACATTTTCTGGCTGTTGCTCAGTTTTGTAACTTCACCCAGGCGGCCAAAGCGCTGCATATCGCACAGCCTGCATTGAGTATCTCCATTAAAAAACTAGAACAGACACTAGAGTTGATTCTATTTCGTCGAGGCGAGAAATCCGTCACTTTAACGGAGGAGGGCAAAGTACTGTTTGAGCATGCAAAGCGAATCGCCCAGCAGTTTGATGATGCTCAGCTCGCGATGAATGAACTAAAGGGGCTAGAAAAAGGCGAGGTTCGATTAGGCGCACCAAGCATGATGGGGAGTTACTTTTTCCCGCAAGTTGTGATGGCATTCAAAAGCCAATACCCAAATCTAAAGTTGACCTTGATTGATGCTGGCACCGCTTCTATTCGTGAAATGTTGTTAAACGGCGAACTCGATATTGGCGTAATCAACCATGAGAATGTCCCTGATGATCTTGAAACTGACCACCTGTTAAGCTCAGAAATGTTAGCTGTCGTTGGCAAAGATCACCCACTGGCAACGCAACCATCCATCACCTTTGAAGAATTTTTTGCTCAAGAGCTGATCATGTTCAAATCAGGCTACTTCCACCGTGATTTTATTGATGCGACTTGTAAGAAGTACAACCTCGATATGACCATCGCCTTCGAAACCAATTTATTACCGATGATTCTTTCTATCGTCAAGCGAGAGTTTGCCATTACTGCGCTGCTTAGCTTGGTGACAGAATACGAGGAAGATGTCGTAGGCGTGCCATTTAAAGACCCTGTAAAACTGAATCTATCGTTGGCCTGGAGAAAGGAAGGGTATTTGTCGAAAGCTGACAGAACCTTTATTGATTTCGTTAAGCGGTATGTGTGATTTAGAATGTCATAGACAAAACAAAGCCCGAACATCCTAGGTTGGACATTCGGGCTTTGTTTGTAGAAATATAAGTCTCTTAAATCACGTTAAGTGTTCTTTGAGTTATACATCTTATCGAAGTTCTTCTGATTCCAACCGACCATCACTTGATCGCCGATCTTAAGCACGGGGATAGAACGAGCACCCATCGCTTGCAATTCTTTACGACCACGCTGCATCTTTGCATTCGTTAGGCGGTAAACAATTTTCTTAGAGTCTAAATACCTTTGGGCATCTTTACAGTGCGGGCATTTGTCTGCGACGTACAATACAACACGTTTCATTTTTTCATTCTCTTGGTGAATCTCGCTAAAGTGTAACGAATCCTAGGTGATTAGAAAAGTGTGATCAGTTACACTATGCGGCTCAATTTTCAAGACCACAACGTATTGTCGTGGTGTAACTTGTACGGTCTTTCAGCATGCATCCTTCTTTACGCTATATTCAAGGCTATCCTAAGCACATTCTTGATCCTGTTACTCAACTTGTAGAGTCGGGTAAATTGGTGCCTTGGTTTGAAGCTCGCTACCCAAAGAATCATGAAATAAAAAGCGAGAAAGCCCTGTTTGACTATGCGATTGAGATAAAAAATCGCTACATGAAAAAAACACCACCGATCAGCAAAGTGATTTACGACGGCAAGATACACCTAATCAATAATGCGTTAGGTCTGCATTCTTACGTTGCTAAGAATCACGGTGGAAAGATCAAATCAAAGAATGAAATTCGTATCGCCAGTGTTTTTAAAAATGCACCAGAACCTTTGCTAAGAATGCTGGTGGTACACGAACTGGCGCATATCAAAGAGAAAGAGCACGACAAAGCCTTTTACCAACTATGCTGTCACATGGAACCGGAATATCATCAACTTGAGTTGGATGCCCGTTTATTCATGATGTATTTAGATTTAAAGAAGTAGCCCAATGAGCCAATCACAAAATAGAACGACGCTAAGCCTGTCGAAAAACAGCACTTCATCAGCAAAAACAAAAGGCAACCAAGCTGATGTTAAGCCAAGTACAGCTAAGCCAAGCAGCGACAAGCGTATTTCTACAAAGAACACATCTGATAAAAGCCGCAAGAATAGTGCACCTAAAGGCGCGGGCAATAACAAAGCAAAGCGACCTTTTGCAAAAGATAGCAGAGGTAAACCGGGTGCCAATAAAGGATCATCGAATAAGGGTTCTTTCAATAAAACGGCTTTTAACAAGAACGCAGCTCAGAAAAGACGCTCGGCTGAAAAACCTCAAGGTGGATTACACCCAAGAAACCAGCACACTGGCCGCTATAACTTCGAGTTACTAGTTGCAGCCTTGCCTGAGCTAAGAGAGCATCTGATCAAGAATCCGGTTGGCGAAGACACCATTAATTTCTCTGATCCATTGGCTGTTAAGCTACTCAACAAAGCTTTGTTGGCGCATCACTATGGCGTTAAACATTGGGATATTCCTGCTGGTTACTTGTGCCCGCCAATTCCTGGTCGTGCAGACTACATTCACAGAGTGGCCGACATCCTTAATAGCGATGGCCAAGGTGAACCCTATAACCACGCGTCTGTGAAAGCATTAGATATTGGTGTCGGTGCAAACTGTATCTACCCAATCATTGGTGCGACAGAGTATAAGTGGCGTTGTACAGGGACAGATGTTGATTCAGTCTCCATCAAAACAGCGAACTTCATAGCGGAAAGCAACCCTAATCTAAAAGGTAAGATCCGCGCTCGCCTACAAGCTGACTCTGAATCTATCTTTAAGGGCGTGATTAAGGATAATGAACGTTACGATGTCACTATTTGTAACCCGCCATTCCACAGCTCTCTTGAAGAGGCTGAAAAGGGGTCACAACGTAAACTGGATAATCTAGCGGCGAACCGTGCTAAGAAAGCCGGTCAGTCATTCAAGCCTGAAACGAACAAGAAGCCAGTTAAGTTAGATAAATCAACTAAGCAAGCTAAACCAACCTTAAACTTTGGTGGTCAAAAAGCCGAGCTTTGGTGCCCAGGTGGTGAAGCCGCTTTCATTATGAAGATGGCAAGAGAGAGTCAACTTTTTGCTACTCAAGTTTTGTGGTTTACGACATTGATTTCTAAGAAAGACAACGTCGATATGGTTCGTTCAGAACTGGGCAAGCTGCGAGCGAAACAAGTAAAAGTCGTCGAGATGTCACAAGGCCAGAAGGTAAGTCGCTTTATCGCATGGACCTTTATGGACGATGAGCAAAGACAAGAGTGGATCGCGCTAAAATAGCGGCTGCACTTAGTTAACATATTAAGCTGAAATACGGACGGGCTTGTTGTTAACGCAACAAGCCCGTTTTTTTTGTGTTTTGCATATAATCTAAGCAGAAAGCAACTCATCTAACTTACTCTGATATTTCTGCTCTAGAGCTTTGTTACCTGCTTTGTTTTCGAGATCGACCAAGATTTTAAGCGATGGAATTTGATAGCCATAACGCTGGTGGAATTTGAATAAACGGATTCGAGCGTCATTGTAATCGGCGTCACTCACTTCAATTTTTGATAACTGTAGTATCGATTTTACGCGGTTTGGATCGTGGTCAATCGCTCTGCTGAAGTAGTACTTCGCTTGGTCGGTATTGCCAGCCTTAAATGCGCAAAACGCGGCGTTTTCATAACTTGCAGACACCAAGTAGTAGTAGGGTTGGTCGATGGCGCGATTGAAGTAATTATCGGCTTGTTCGTATTCGCCCTGTTTACACAAGAAGGTACCGTAGTTGTTCAATACATTGCCATTTCTTGAATCAAGACTGAGTGCTTTGCGGTAAGTGCTTCTCGCTTCATCTACTTCACCCACTTGTTCGTAGTAATGCGCCATTGAAAGCCGAGCACGGTAGTAGCTAGGTGCGTGTTTAATCGCGAGCTCAAGGTTTTCACGCGCTCTCACCATATTGCCTTGTCCCATATAGCCCAAACCTAATTCGATTCGAGATTCAGACATCGCGATAGGATCACTTTCAATCTTTGGCGGTCCTTCAGTGACAGAGACACAACCGGCCAAGGAAAGCGAGGCAAGTAGTACCACACTTGATAACGAAAGAGGGCGGGACAACGAAATCGGATTTGAAAATGATGGCTTGGCAGGCATGTGAAGCTCCTTATGAACACCAACCCATCATATGAAATCAAACCCATTGAAGTCGTAAATCTATCATGGAATGCGACCCACACACCATAAAAAAACCGCGTCCAATTCGTCGTTTTATCAACAACATACTGAACACGGTTTATGTGTTTGCGAATCGGGAGAAAGAACTTAATCGTCTTTGGTAAAGTTGTCTTCGCTGAAATGATCCAGATCGTAAGGCGTTTGTTGGTAAACGCAGTAGTTTAGCCAGTTTGAGAACAACAAGTGTCCGTGGCTGCGCCAGCTTGCAACCGGTTTGTTGTCTGGATTGTTATTCGGGTAGTAGTTGATTGGTATCACAGGCTCCATGCCTTCACCCAAATCACGAATGTACTCATTGTGAAGTGTGTGAGAGTCGTACTCAGGGTGACCCGTTACAAACACGTTTCGTTTATCTTTGGTCGCCGCTAGGTATACGCCCGCAACATCAGAAGTCGCAAGAACATCAAGGTCAGTATGTTCCGCTAAGTACTCTTGAGAGAAGTCCGCATAGCGAGAGTGCGGAGCTAAGAATGTATCGTCGAAGCCACGTAAAATAGGGTGGTATGGGTTATGTATCTCGTGGTTATAAACACCAGACAGCTTCTCTTTACGAGTGCGTTTTGGCAAATCATAGAGTAATTTCAAACCAGCCTGAGCCGCCCAACACACGTATAGAGTTGAAGTAACGTGCTTGTTTGCCCATTCCATGATGGTTTTCAGATGGTCCCAGTAGATCACATCTTCAAATTGAACCAAGCCAAGCGGCGCACCAGTGATGATCAATCCATCAAAGTTTCTTTCTTTGACCATTTCAAATTGGCGGTAGAAGTTATCAAGGTGTTCAGTCGGTGTGTTTTTACTTGGTCGATCATCAATGCGCAGCAGCTCTACGTCCACTTGTAAAGGGCTGTTTGATAGTAGGCGTAAGAATTGAGTTTCGGTTTCAATCTTCTTCGGCATTAGGTTGAGGATCAAGACTCGAAGTGGACGAATTTCCTGTGTCGATGCTCTTGATAACGGCATAACGAAGATGTTTTCTTCACGAAGAACATCGGATGCTGGCAATTGGTCTGGAATGCGAATAGGCACAGCTTTCTCCCTAAGCTAGATATGTAGACGTCTATACATCTAAATCTATAGTAATTTGATACGCTTGTCGATATGCAAAATGGATAGATGTAAATTATTTGTGTTTTCTATCAGAAGCAATCCACGCGCTTCGAGGGGAGTCTCATTGTATTCAGTGATTGTCTGAGTCGTGTGTAAGTACTTGGTTTTCGTATGCTGAGCAGAGGCAGTTATCAGAGCAACTCGTTACTATTTACGATAAACTCATGTTTTCAAATTAGCCTGTACAGTGACAGATGAAGTTAATACTCATTCGAGGGTTGCCCGGTTCTGGCAAATCAACAAAAGCAAAAACCTACGATGCATTGCATGTCGAAGCCGATATGTATTATGTGAATGAGCAAGGTGAGTACCATTTTGATCCTAGGCAGCTGCAACAAGCTCATGAGTGGTGTCAAAACACAGCTGAAAACGGCTTAAAGCAAAGGCTTGATGTGGTTGTTTCAAATACCTTTATTAAGCATTGGGAAATGAGAGCCTACCGCCAACTTGCACGCAAATATAAAGCAGAATTAATTATCGAAGTCTGCCGAGAGCAATATGGCACTATTCACGACATTGAACCTTCAGTAATTAAGCGTATGGCGAAAGACTGGCAAGAATAGCCTCGTGCTTATCCAGCTTGGCTGAATGGCAAATAGAATTAAATTAATAGAATAACTCCAAGGTAAAGATTGAAATGGCAAAGCGCTCAGTTGTGGTCGACATGACTTCTTATGGTATCTATTCCACGTGGGATTCCAAATCTAAAGACCTTCCAAAAATCCAAGAGTTCACCACCACCGTTGATGCTGAAATCGACGTGGAATTTGGCTATATCTTGAATATCAAAAAAGCCAAAGGCGAAAAGATCCGCTACTGCATCTATCACCCGAATATCACCACAGACAAGGGCGAAGTGCTCGAACCGTTCGATGGTGAAGAGCATGTCGGTAACAACGACTGGGATTTTTACTTAGGTGACACCGTCTGGGCGCCTATCTCAAACAAGCTAGGCAAGTGGCGCATGACCGTGGAGTTAAAAGGCAACATCATTGCCGATAAGACATTCGACCTTGTTGCAAAAGACGAAGGCCAATTCTGGAAGCGTAGAGGGTTTTAGATTCGACCTTCTATGTTCACCTAAATAGCAAAAAGCCGAGCATCGTGTTGATGTCTCGGCTTTTTTCATTGTGCTAGATAGAAGTGACTACCCAACTAATGGATTCGATTATTGCGTTACGTAAGCCACAACAAACTCAGTGATTGCGACCATGTCTTTCACTGCAATGTACTCTTCAGTGGTGTGAACTTTCGCCATACCAGTAGAAAGGTTAACTGTTGTCAGGCCTTTTGCGTTGAAGTTGTTTGCATCGCTACCGCCGCCAGTGCGTTTAGTGTTCGCTGTGACGCCAAGCTTCTCAAACGCCGATTTGATAGAAAGAATGTGCGGATGATCGTCTGCAATAACGAATGCATCGTAAGCACGAGTTGATTCGATTTCTACTTCAGCGCCGAACTGCTTAGCACTTTCTTGGAATGTAGAGATCATATGTTCAACTTGAGCCGTTAGCTTTTCGCCGTTTAGAGAACGTGCTTCAGCCACGACTTTAAGCTCTGGCATTACGATGTTAGTTGCTTGACCACCTTCAACAATACCAACGTTTGCTGTCGTTTCTTCATCGATACGAAGTAGGTTCGTCTTAGTGATAGCGTCTGCAGCAACTTGAATTGCGCTGATGCCTTCTTCTGGTGCTAAACCAGCGTGAGCAGGGCGACCTTTGATTTTAGCAACAATCTTCTGCTGGCCAGGCGCTGCGTTTACGATAGTGCCAATTGGACCGCCTGTATCAAGTACGATTGCGTGCTCAGATTGAATGTAAGACATATCGAAGTTCAAAGAGCCGAACAGACCGCCTTCTTCGAATACAGTAAATGCAATCTCGATAGTTTTGTGCTCTTGTCCTTCAGCTTTAATGCAACGAACCGCTTCAATGATAGCTGCGATACCAGACTTGTCGTCACCACCTAGAATTGTGTTGCCTTTTGAACGGATGATACCGTCTTCGATGATTGGCTCAATGCCGATGCCTGGCGTTACTGTGTCCATGTGG
Source organism: Vibrio sp. 10N.222.51.C5 (assembly GCF_041474575.1). Lineage (NCBI taxonomy): Bacteria > Pseudomonadati > Pseudomonadota > Gammaproteobacteria > Vibrionales > Vibrionaceae > Vibrio > Vibrio sp. 10N.222.51.C5. The sequence continues at coordinate 138,605 of NZ_JBFRUJ010000015.1, read as the reverse complement.
CAGCTGAACACTGTGCTACCTGGAAGAGTGCCATCTAGACGAGCGTAGATGTTGAAACCATTAGACACTTCTTCAGGAACCGCCAGTTTGTGAACTTCAAAACCTAGTTCACCGAGTTGCTCAGCCAAAGCTTCAGCAATCGCTTTTTCGTTACGAGATTCACTATCAATTTTCACTAGATCGCAGAAATGTTCTACAAGACGTTGTTCATTAATTTGGGTCATTGTTAATTCTCATTATGCTTCCGCTTGTTCAAAAAGAAGCCGCGGAGGTAGGAACAGGAAAATCACTATAACGCCAATGAGGTAGATGATTGTCTGAGTTAAATCAAGAAAGTTGCCTGATTATTCTAATTAATGAGAAAAACCCAATTCAGATCCACCAGTGCGCAGGATTTTAATCTGTATATCTGTCGGGTATAATGTTTGACCGCTCTTAAAAAAACGTCAATAAAATTGGAATTCAATCAATAATGGCCCTGATAAATGAATAGAAACAATGTGTTAGGTTCATTCCTTTTCGTGGTGCTGATGAGTATTGTGCTGGGGCTGTATTTGCTCTATCCAACTTATGACGACGATTTAAAGCATATTCGCCCTGAAAACCCGAGTGTTTATAGTCCAGAGAAAGAGTTATCACTCTCTCAATATGGATCTGCGTTGATCGATATTCTCGATGTATCTCGCGGTGACCCTAATTTAGCTTCCCAACAACTTGAGGCTCTCCAAGCCAAGTTCCCAGACCAAGATAAAGCCATCTATCGTGCTTACGAATTGATGATTTTGTCCAACCTCGCGCAACATAAGTTGGATACCGAAGCGGTTTCCGAATACGTCAGGCAGATTAAAGCACTCGCACAACACGAACATATGGGTTGGCTAAAGGCCCAATCTCTCGTTGAATTGGCGATTGAATACATCAGTAAGGGTGAGCTAGCGGAATCTGAAATCCAAATCAGAGCAGCGATAGATATCGCAGAATCGCTTCACTATGAAGAGTTGTTGATTAAGGCCTATAACACGGCTGGTGTCATCAATAACATCCGCAATGACTTTCCTGAAGCTCAATACTTTTTCCATAAAGGTTTAGACCTTGGTAAGAAGTACCCTCATCACATCTACAACAGCAAGTTAGTGTCAAATATGGCACTGCTTTATATCTATTTGGAAGACTGGCCTAAAGCGCTCAAGCTGATTAAAAGAGCCAAAAAGCTCTATTACAAGAGTGGACTACTCGAAGCGTCTACCATCGGCGTGCTGCATGTGAATGAGTCTTTTGCTTATCTGCGCAGTGGTGATTTAGTCAAAGGCCGAGAAGCATATCAAAGTGCGGCTAAGCTAAATGGCGATAACGTGAGTGAACGATACAAAATCATCCTATTAAAAGCAGAGAGTGATGTGTTGTTGGCGGAAAAGAACTTTGAGTCAGCACGACAAGTCGCAAACTTGTGTCTTAGATACCCAGGCGTGGACAAATACACACTTCAATTGGGGCAGTGTTACCTAAATAGAGCCTTAGCGAACATTGGTTTGAACCGAGATAATTTTGTTTTTGCTGATCTAAAGCGATCGTCTGCAATGTTCGATGTTGTGGGGACTCGCAGCTGGAAGGTCCTCGGCTTAAGAACACTTGCTGAATACTATGATTCAAGAGGCGACAGCGAGAACACACTTCGCTACTTCAAGCTCTATTACAAGGGTAATAAAGCGCTGCTATTTGATAAGCGCCAGAGTGATATCTTTTTACTCGAGCAAGATTTCGCTACGGCATCATTAGCTCAAGAAAACGAACTGCTTAACGCAGAAAAAGAGTTGGGTGAGCTGACATTAGATAAGCAGCAATTACGGAATCGAATCGTCGTCGCTTTGGGTATCATGGTGATGATAAGCGCCACGTTACTATTGATAAGGTTACGCTCGATCCAGAAGACCAACAAAGAACTACTTAAGCAATCAACAAGATGCGAACTGACAGGCTTATACAATAGGCGTTACTTAGAGCAACGGTTAACTCAGCCGATGCCACGTCATTTGTCGTCGTTTGGGTATACGCTCGCTATTCTAGATTTAGACCGCTTCAAACAAGTTAATGACACTTATGGCCATGATATTGGTGACCAAGTGCTGGTGGAAGTCGCTAAGCGTTTAGAGAAAATCTTATCAACAAACGATGTAGTGGCAAGATGGGGTGGGGAAGAGTTTGTTTTGTTGCTGTCTGGTTCCATTGATCCTGAGCAACAGTTGAACGTTATCCGTTTAGCTATTTCTGAAACACCCATTGATACGCACTCCGGCTCTTTAGACCTCACCACATCGATAGGAGCGTCGATTGGTATTGTTCATGAGCAACTCAATCAAGATACTTACAAGAAGTACCTCAAAGCCGCGGATGATGCACTATATCAAGCGAAAGAGTCGGGTAGGAATCAAGTCATCATTGCTGAAAGTTAATCGCTAATCTGGAAACAAAAAGCCATTCTGATCTTCGTGAGATAAGAATGGCTTCTGGAACACTCTGAGATCGCTAATATCAAAATTTGAGTGAGAAGTGGGGTTTACTTAGCGATATGTCGAGTTTATCTATATCAACATTTTCTAAATGAGTTACTTAGCGACACCTTGAAGCATTTCAACCAATTCGCCTTCTGTCGCTGGTTCGCTAGCGAGTTCAATCACAGCCGAAGCTCCTCCCTTTAACATGTAGGCTTGGGTTCCGCAGTGGTCATAGTGGAACCATTTACCATCTACACATACGTCGGTATAACATCTTGGGTCTTGTTTAAGTTCCATATCAATTTCCTTATTAACATTTGCCTAACGTTTTTTAGGCTAGTTGATCACAAATCTAGGTGAATTGATCTAAATCAATCTAGAGTGTAATTGATGATTTAATTATCAAAATAAGAGAGGTGTGTCTAGTGAAGGAGCGACCTCTCGTTGGGCACTGCGCTCAAAGGTCGTGATTCTGGTTGGCAACTCTCGCTCTTTTGCTTGCCAGGTGATGCTTTTCTACATACGCTAGCTACTCTCTTAATCCCTATACAGACTTGATTGTGCTGGAAAATGACTAATATCTTTATCGTTGTAATTGTTCTGGTTGTGTTCTTTTACTTTATTCAAAAGTATGTGGTGAAACACGATGACACCAAAGACCACGCTTATCAGAAGAAAGGCGCGTTGATGTCGGCGCAACAGGCGACATTCTATAATGCGCTAAAATCAGCTGTGGGCAACCATGGGGAAGTGTTTGCTAAAGTCAGCATGTCGAACGTACTTGTTCCTGCTAAGACGAACAATAAGAAGAATTGGTTTATCGCCAACAACAAGATCTCACGTAGTTACTTCGACTTTGTTGTTTGCGACCCGCGAACGCTAGAGCCCCGCGTTATTATCGAACTTGATAACGGCAAAGAGCTCAATAAAGGGAAAGTCGATCGCGAAAAGCTACTAATTCACGTGTGTAAATCGGCAGGTTTACCTCTGATTGGTGCATCTATTAAACACAGCTACCAAGTGAGCCGTTTGAAGAGGTTACTGGCAGCACACATCGATTTAATCGAGCCATCAAAAGAAGTGCGATTTTGTAAGAAGTGTGGTAGCCCAATGATCATCAAACTGGCAAGCCAAGGCGATTACAAAGGCCGACGCTTCTTCACTTGTAGCCGCCAGCCAAACTGCACCTATACCGAAAACTACAACGTTGTATTCGATGTTGAAGAATAGTTGGTATCGATAGTAATGCATCCGGTTGGACTCCATTCAATCGCTTAGATACGAATAAGTTATACAAACTAAAAAGCCGAGCATTGATTATGCTCGGCTTTACTAATATTAAGTGGATTGGTTTAGACTAAAACGCGTAACGCATACCGAGCTGTAGCTCATCTTCGTCGTTATCGCCTTGCCCACCTTCGCCCTCGTCTAACATGTTAAACTTATAACTACCAAAGAAGGCCACATCGCCAATATAACGTGCGTATTCTAGACCGATAAAGTTAATGTCGTAATCTGCAATATCGTCAGCTTCAAAGTAGCTGTAGGTCAGGTTGACGGTGTTGACACCAAACGAGTATCCCAAGTAAGCATCGGCAGAATCGTAGTCTGAATCTTTTACGCCTAGACCTGAAATACTACCAAATTGATAGAGTGCGGCGAACCAAACCCCCTGATCGTTGGTGTACTTAACCGCACCAATATAGGCATCAGAAGTTTCTGTATCTGTCCCAACGCCATAGGTTTCATCACTTGACGCATAACCGACGCCAATATCTAACCCAATCGAAGTGCTGCCGGCGACAACTGCACCGAAGCCGTCACTTTGTGCTGATTCACTATCTGAATTGAAATTGCCATCAATTTGAAAGGTGATGTTGTCGCTTGTCAGTTCATAACGTAAAACATTTTTTGCTCGATCAGCAGTCGACACCGTGTATTCATTGATATAGCCGCTGAAGGTTTCAGCCATATCCGTCCAATCGGTTAAGTAGGTAACGGCATTATTTTGGTGGCCATAATAGACGTTACCGTGATTGGTTTGAACACCCGTATATAAGAATCGAGTGTTAATGCCGATATCATCTGATGCGCCATCTTCAGACTCTGTTAGTTCGAATTCATATTTCCCAAAAAAGGAAATATCGTCCGACGCTTTTTGTGTGCCATCGACACTTAAGCGGACACGTGATCTATCACTATAGGTGCTACTATTACCAGCACTTTTATTCGCATCAGAGAAATTCCCTCGAACTTCTGCGCGGCCGCCGATATTGAATACTGTTTCATCTGTCTCATAAATGGTCGCCGCCGATACGGCAGATGTCGATAGTATGCTCACCACTGCAATGGCGATATGTGATTTTTTCATAATTTATTCCCTATTTTTCACACTTGTATTTATCGCAAACCATAAATTCACGTATAGCATTGAATTTAGATTATTGATTCCTACAGGTTATGAATATAGGCGCGCTTTACCATTATGCAAATTTCATTATGTATTACTGTGCTGTATGTATTCAAAATAGCTATGATGTGTGGGGTTGGTTTTTGAATTGCTTATAGATTGTTGCTCTTGAGGGAGATTAATTGTAGCTGATGTTTTTCGACTATAGAGTGCTATCGTATTTATGTATGTTGGTAATAACCCGGCCACTTTATATGAAAAATCCGAATTTAGTCATTGCGGCCTAGTAATTCGATGACGACGATTACAAAATCGTGGTGATTTTTATGAATGATGTATTTCAGTGAGTTACAAAGCCTCTGCGTGCCTTTCACTTATAATGATCAAAATACTACGGTAACCCAATGGGCAAGCAAAATTTTTGACACTAAATATAGGCATTGATCTATACCTGTATGGTTACTGTAAAGGCCAAGAAAAACGGTATAGACAACAAAAATCCCAAATTGAACACATTAGGTTAGTTAATTGGTTGTCATCAAGGATTAGAATTTTTTCTAACTAAACTTTGTTTTTCAGCGGTTTGACGATAATCTGGGTGTAAAATCGATATGTTGTTATGTCTTTGATTGCAAAGTGAGCAAACGAATCGCAAGATGCCAGTTAATACTTGCACCATCTGTTTATCATGGATATCATCGTTGGCGTTCTAAGGGAATGCGTCCGTAGCTCAGTTGGTTAGAGTACCGCCTTGACATGGCGGGGGTCGGTGATTCGAGTTCACTCGGACGCACCATTCCTTCTTTAGTTTTTATTGCATAACTATTGAGTTTGTCACAATGGTAGTAATAAGAAATTAGAACATCGCCCGCTTAGCTCAGTTGGTTAGAGTACTTGCATGACATGCAAGGTGTCACTGGTTCGAGTCCAGTAGCGGGCACCACATTATACGAAAGAGCCCACCTAGCGTGGGCTTTTTTGTGCCTGTAATTCCTTGTGTTATCTCGTTCTTTATGAACAATCAAAAAAGTCCACTGAATGTGGGCTTTGATGTAGATCTTGTCGTCTTCTAAGCTAAGCTCGAATGATCATTTGCTCGCGCTCAGGACCTACCGATACCATCACAATTGGTACACCCATCAGCTCTTCGATACGTGTAACGTAATCTTGTGCCGCTTGAGGAAGGCTCTCAAACGTGCGGCAGCCAGTGATGTCTTCATCCCAGCCTGCCATATCTTCATATACAGGTTTTAGCTCAGCCGTTTGTGGCCAAATCGGGTTCTCAGTATGTTCACCTGAGTAAGCGGTACAGATCTTAAGTTCAGACAAACCAGATAGGCAATCGATCTTAGTCAGTGCTATTTCCGTTGCAGCTTGTAGGTCAACACCGTTGCGAGTTGCCACTGCATCAAAGTAACCCATGTCACGTGGGCGGCCTGTTGTTGCGCCGTATTCGTTAGAGCTTTCGCGGAAGCTGTCTTGTTCTTCCATTGCAGTTACTAGCGTGCCAGTACCAACAGACGAGCTGAATGATTTAGCAACAGCGATAACACGTTCAGGACGAAGTGCAGGTAAACCGCTACCAATGCCAGCATAAGCTGCGGTTACATTCGAAGATGTTGTCCAAGGGTATTCACCGTAGACAAGGTCGCGACCTGCGCCTAACTGAGCTTCAAACAGTAGGTTTGCGTCTTGTGATTGCAGCGCTTTAAGCGGCTCAGTTACGTTGCAGATGAACGGGCGCCACGCTTTAGTTACTTCAAGTAGCCATTCTGTCATTTCAGAAGCAGTCTGGGAGAAGTCACATTGAGGGTAGAGCGCTTTAAGCTGAGGCATCTTCCAATCAAGTAGGAATTGAATACGCTGCTCTAAAATTTCAGGTTGATTCAGCCAACCGACAAGAATGCCTTTCTTCATTACACGATCGCCGTACGCTGGTGCAATGCCTTGACGTGTAGAGCCGTAAGCGCCATCGCCCAAACGCTCTTCTTCAAGCGTATCTTCAAGAGCATGTAAAGGGAGACACAGTGTCGCACGATCTGAGATCGCCATTTTCACTTTGATGCCAGCCTCTTGAACTTCTGCAATCTCTTCAGTTAGCGCAGCAGGGCTGATCACCATGCCAGGGCCAAGAACCGCCGTACAATTAGGATTAAAAATACCACTAGGTAGTTGGTGCAGTTTGAATGTACCGAAGTCATTTACCACAGTATGACCTGCATTGTTTCCGCCTTGGAAACGAATGCTAGCAGAAGCTTGGTCTGCTAAAAAATCGACGATGCGGCCTTTGCCTTCATCACCCCAGTTTGCGCCCACAACAACGATAGATGGCATAATTTTTCTCCTAACTGATTGAGGAATCATGTTAGGCCTATAAGGTGGATAAGAGAAATTAATTATCTTTATTATCTTGATAAGGATTTCATATATCCTTAAAGTCTTAAGCTACAAACGAGATTCCCTATCACGTTCGTTCCTCACTGTAGGGAATGACGATGGGGCATTCTTTACTTTTAGGGAATGATATTAGTGACACGAGAGAGAGGACATGATGCTCGATATTAATTTGTTGAAGACGTTTGTGACGCTTGCGGAGTACAAGCATTTTGGGAAAGCGGCCAATGCACTGCACATGACACAACCCAATGTGAGTTTGCACCTAAAACAACTGGAACAACAAACACGCATAAAGTTGATAGAGAGAAGCCCTTTTCAATTGACTCAAGCGGGTGAACGGCTATTGGAAACAAGCCAAAGAACGCTACTCGAACTGCAGATTTGTCAGGCCGATCTCAATGCCATTAACGACCTTAAAATAGGGACGTTAACCATTGCCGTAAGTGACATCATTTCTCGATTTTTGCTAATTCGTCCGTTCCAGAAGTTCAAAGCGCAGTATCCCGGTATTGACCTTACGCTCTTGAATACCACGTCATCTCAGGCATCGAATTTAGTTAAAAATGCTCAAGCGGATATTGGTTTTGTTATCGCCAAAGAGCAGCACAACGAGTCTTTGTATTTCACTAAGCTGCAAGAGCTTTCTTGGTGTGCGCTTGGCGATGGGTTTGATATCCGAGACTCTGATGCAGAGCTCACTTTGATTCTACTAGGTCATGATACGAGAACGCGTGACTTTATTGATGAAGGTTTACCAAGCCTTAATCTACCTAATTATAGGGTGATGGAAGTAGGGAGTGTCGATGCTCAAATCGACTGGGCAGAAGCGGGATTTGGTGTGGCTATTGTCCCGGAGTTTGCGGTATCAACCAAGCAGCACCTGCATTCGAAAGTGACACCATTGACCAACTTCTCGAGCACCAGTCTTGGTTATATTGTTCGGCAGAACCAAGTCTTGTCGAAAGCAACCAAGCAGCTGTTAGGTTGGGTGAATGATGAGATTATTTCATTGCAAAACAAATAAATACAATCATTGAGTTTGACTCAATCAGCCCACCTCGAGTGGGCTTTTTTGTCCCTGGAAAGCCTCGTTTTTACTGAATCAATAATCTTTGGAACAAACTAGCGCTCACCATCAACTATTCGTCCCGCAAATCAGAGTTTCAAAATTCATCGTTGACAAAGTTTGATAATCAAACTAAATTTCAAATTATTACTTTGATTATCAAATTACTTGTCAATCAAAGGGCTTTTATTTGCAACGATCATCTAACCACAAACACAAGCTAAGGACGCCATTTTGAGTTTTCCAACACGTCACCAACACAACTTTTCTTCACATAACAGTCAAGGTGAGAAACGCACGTTCTATGTCCTGTTATTGACCGTCGTTACCATGGTTGTCGAAATTGTTACAGGTACTATTTACGGCTCGATGGCATTGCTTGCCGATGGTTGGCACATGGGGACGCACGCCGCAGCGTTTGGTATCACCTTATTTGCATACCGTTATGCGAAGAAACATGCCGAGAGCGAACGTTTCTCTTTCGGTACTGGCAAAGTCAGCGTGTTAGGGGGCTACACCAGCGCGATTGCATTGGGGATTGTGGCATTGTTGATGCTGGTGGAATCAGTACATCGTTTGTTTAACCCACAAGCGATTCAGTTCAATGAAGCGATCATCGTTGCTTGTATTGGTTTAACTGTGAATGTGGTGAGTATGTTTTTACTTGGCGATCACCATCATGATCACGGACACGAGCATGGCCACAATCATAGTAAGAATCACGGTCATTCACATAGCCATGAGCACGACAGCGACCGTGGTCATAAACATGGCGAGCATCACGGACACCATCATGATCACAACCTACGCGCAGCCTACATGCATGTGTTGGCGGATACTCTAACTTCGCTGCTTGCGATTGTTGCGCTGCTATTTGGTAAGTTTTACGGTTGGAACTGGTTAGATGCAGCAATGGGAATGGTTGGCGCATTCGTGATTGCTAAGTGGACGATGAACCTTATGAAACAAACCAGCCCAATCCTGCTGGATGAGAATATCGACCAAGATTATCGTGACTCAGTGACCAAAACCTTAACGCCTTATGCGTCGGTCACCGATTTCCATATGTGGAAGGTGAGTGGGCATCACTATTCAGCAGCGATTACTCTTGAATCAAACAGTGATAAAACCGTCTCTGAATATAAACAAATGCTCGCCAAGTTTGATAAGATTAATCATCTTACTCTTGAAGTGCATTCAAACGACCATGCGAAATATAGAACAGCTTAACCAAATACTGACTGAGTTCTACGATAAAATGTCTTCGTGGGAGCAGTCTGTTGTCAAAGAGACGGGTTATTCCCTGGCTCAAGTACACACCATTGAAGTACTTGGTATGCATGGCGCGTTAAGAATGAAAGAGCTCGCTGAAAAGTTAGGTATCACCACGGGTACACTTACTGTTCAAATCGAAAAGCTGGTTAAAGCTGAATTGATTGAACGCCATGAACACCCAACGGATCGTCGTGCAATTGTGGTGGCATTAACTGATGAAGGTCAGAAGATCCACGTCCACCATAACCAGCTTCACTTGAATTTGGTTAATGAGCTGACGCAAGACATCGAAGAAGACGAGAAAGCGGTATTATTGAAGTGCCTAACCAAGATGGTGAAAGCGTTTTAGCCAGCCTTGAATTCGCACCTAACTCTTTAGCTGCAAAGCGATTGACTAGAAAATCAAAAGATGGACCTGACTCGAATTGAGTAGGTCCATTTTTTTCGCCGTTTACGCTCTACTGTACAATCATCAATAGACGGATTCACTGTTTAAAAACCAAGTCAAAACCTCCAATATTGCGCTTCGCTCGTGCTCTTCTGGAGAGCCAAAAAAATGTCATCATAAATAATGCATCCAAATGTGCGTCAAAGTCTTTTAATTCAATGCCTTGTATACCATGACATTCAAACCATTTATGTTCCGTCAAATAGCTGTCTCTCACTTTTATCATTCAACTAATGTACATGTATTCAATTTGTGTTATTGATGCTTTTATCTTTAGTGAAAAGATTCATTCTCTGTTTGAATACCATTGAGAATGTCACTGCTGGTGGGCTGAACAGTCGCTAGATTTAGTGCTCATTACTGATACAAAAAATATAACAATAATCAGGTCGCGCAAGTTGGATATCCATTCTTTGATGCGATTTATTTAGATACTCATAGTTAATTTAGTAAAGACGAGCCACGTATATGAACATAAAGAGAAAGCTCTATTCGTTGGGGATGTTCTCCATCTTCGGCATGATTTCACTGCTGTTTACCACATCACAATTTGCAGACACCACCGCTCAAATGAGCGAAGCCAAACAAATTACCAAAGAGCTTGAAGTGCGTTTGCTCAACTTTCGCCGTAACGAGAAAGATTTTTTACTGCGTAGCGATATGAAATACCTCGACAAGTTCGACGTAAACTACAAAAAATTCTTAGCGTCTGAATCTGAGCTAGATACAGTGCTCAGTGATTTAGGTTTAGCCAACAGCACACACTTACGTGAAGACATCGAAACTTACCACACCAGCTTTGTTAACTTAGTTAAAGCGAGCGAAGTCTATGGGCTATCACGTGACAAAGGTATGCTAGGCGAGTTTCATGTTTTGCTCGATAGCATCAGCGCGACAGCCAGTGCGGAACAAAAAATCGAGCTTTACCTGTTCAATGACTTAATTGAGAAGGGGGAGTTTGACCCGAGTGTTCTTTCTATAACTTCAAATATGAGTAGCTCAGCTGCTTTGATTGACGCTGCTCGCCAAGTGGTTGAGCAAAAGCGAGTGATTGGCTTGAAGCACAACGAAGGTCTGCTTGGGCAAGCTCGCTCGGGTTCTCATGCTATCGAAACTCAATTTAAAGAGTTCTCCGCGGTGCTAGACCAACAAACGCAGCAAGAGATGGACAAGCTATCGCTGATCAACAACATCCTTTGCGTCACGCTACTCGTGTCGATCATTCTGTTCAGCTGGTTAATCGTCCGTTCTATCATTGGTAAAATTGAGTCACTGCTTTCGGTGATTCGTAACATCGTTGATTCTAACGACGTGTCTATTCGTTCGCACCTTGATGGCAAAGACGAACTCAGCACTTTAGGCCAATACTTCAACCAACTGTTGGATCAACTGGAAGGGCTTATCGCTGCCTCTCAATCTAAGTCACTGCAACTGACACAAAGCACATCGAACATGCATGATGAGCTAGAGTCAGTAATCAAACAGTTTGAAGTTCAAGCAAATCACACATCTACAATGACAACGTCAGTTCAAGAGATGGTACTCACCATTGGCGAGATCTCTGAAAGCACATCGGTTGCCGCTGAAGGTGTACATCAAGCGAAAGTGAATGCCGATAAAGGCCGTGAAGTGGTGGTTGAAACCATCAGCAACATCACCCAGTTGTCTGAACGTCTTTCAAGCAGCCAAGATTCGATCAGTTCACTGAACCATCATGTTGACCAGATCGGCGATGCAGTAAACATCATCCAAGGCATTGCAGAACAAACTAACCTATTGGCATTGAACGCAGCAATTGAAGCAGCACGTGCGGGTGAACAAGGTCGTGGCTTTGCGGTAGTTGCCGATGAAGTACGCGCACTAGCAAGCAGAACGCATCAATCGACCACAGAGATAACTTCAGTGGTGAGTGCAATTCAAAGCCAGATGCAGGCGTCGATGGCAGAGATTGGCGAGTGTAATCAACAAGGTCAACTAACGCTGAAAGATTCGGAAGAGCTGGATGCGAGCTTGCAACTTATCTTGAGCGACATGGAAAGCATCCAAGGTAATTCAGAACGTATTGCTTCAGCGATTGAAGAGCAGGGCGCAGTAATGGCGCAAGTGAGTGACTCAATTACTGAGCTGAACACTATCTCGAACGACAATAACGCTTCGGCGCAGCATTGCTTAGTTGAAGTGGACAAGGTAGCAGAGCAAGCGAACGATATGGACCAAGCGGTCGCGCAGTTCAAGACTTCATAAACAACATAGAACTTACTAAAACAAAAGGCGTGGATCATCTACGCCTTTTTTGTGCCTGAAATTCAAATAGATAAATGACGAGAATGAAAAAACGGCCCGATCTGGGGGAAGATCTGGGCCGTTATATTACGTATTAAAGGGGGGACTACTTATTTCGGCCTTCCAGCACATCCAGTGCCAGTTCAACCGCTTTATCAATATTGTCGCATCCCGCTAACTTACCTGAGCTGATAGGACCAAGCACATTAGCGTATAACGAGAGCTGCTTGTTAAATGGCAGGCTCAACTGCTCATATAAACGCTGGCGAATCTCGGCATGTTGCTCAGGAGCGTGAGCAGCAAGGCTTTTCAAAGTGTCATAAACAAGAGTGGTGGTAGTGTTCATTCGTCTCTTTATCATTAAGTGGGAGGCGCTTATTTTATAATCTTTTCGTATTCTTTTACTGTGATATAAGTCATACAATATTATTAATGTGTTTATCTTTTCAATCTAATGAGAATAAGGCATTCCAAAATAGACTTAAGTATCTGTGAAATATAACTAAAATAATGACAGACTATCGAACACACAAACGAATTGGCGCGTTTCTGGCAAACGGTTAAATCTATAGGAAGAGGAACAACATGCACTACGACGTATTCAACGGAGACGCAGATGGCATAATCGCGTTGTTACAGCTGCGATTAAGTGAGCCAAGAGAGAACGTGCTCATTACTGGTGTTAAGCGTGATATTAAGTTGGTCTCTCAAGTTGTTACTCAAATTATGGATCCGGGTAAGCAAGGTGATGTTTCTTCCGTTACCGTTTTAGATGTATCGATGGAGAAAAACCTGCCTGCACTGCACTCACTGCTAGACGCAAACATCAATGTATTTTATTGCGATCACCACCGAACAGGGGATGTCCCAACTTCTAGTCATTTAGATACTCTGATTGATACCGCGCCAGAGAGCTGCACGAGCTTGCTGATTAACCAGAAGCTGAATGGTGCGCATGTGGCTTGGGCAATCGCAGCTGCCTTTGGCGACAATCTAAAAACGGTGGCGGCGCGGCTAGCGGATGAAAATGGATTCGCTCAATCTCAAAAAGAGTTTCTAGAAGAGCTAGGTACCTTGGTTAACTACAACGGTTACGGTTCGTCACTGAGTGATTTGCATTTCACGCCAGCTGAGCTCTACAAAACCCTTTATCAATACCCGAATCCGTTTGATCTTTTGGATGATAAAGACTCTGTGTTTTATCGACTACGAGATGCTTATCAAAATGATCGCCAGCAGTTATCAAACCTTGCTCCTGTTTATGAAAGTGAAGTCGCACGTGTGTTTGAACTGCCAGGTGAGACGTGGGCAAGGCGCATCAGTGGCGTATTTGGTAATGAAATCGTTAATCAAGATCCAAACCGAGCGCAAGCAGTATTAACGAAAAACCAAGACGGCGAGTCTTACACGGTGAGCTTACGTGCGCCATTATCAAATAGAACGGGTGCAGACGAAATTTGCTCAAGTTTTGCGACTGGCGGAGGAAGAAAAGCAGCGGCTGGAATTAATCAACTTAATGAACTTGATAAGGTGAATTTTATTTCACTATTGGATGCATATTATTCATCTGGCACTGACGGTTAACTGAAAAACTCCCGACGTATACATTCAAAATCCTACAAATTCTTGCTCCTATATTCCGTTATACGTGCGTATTGCTAGCACATGTATGATGGCTATATCCAGGCTGTTTTAGTGATATCACTCGCAATGGTATCTGGTCTTAGGTCAGTAATTACGGCGTATTTGGGATGATTTTTGCCGATTTAAAGTTTATTTTTTCCTATCGGTGATTTTTTATATTTTTGGTTAATTATCTTAGTGAATTAAGGTTGATTAAATATTTATATGGTCAATGCATTCAGCCGAAAATAACAGTTTTTAGCATTTCAATTTGAATGAAAAGTCAAAATCATATTGATTCTGATATTCAATCTGTGACTTAAAATCACAAGTTAAATCAAAGGTCATCTTTTCCTATAAATTCCATTACTTCTCTATAAATATTCATGATTACAATGAATTGGTTCGGTTGTGATTGGCACAGCTGTTAAGTAAGGAAGTGGGACTAATGTTGAAACGTAAAGCTCTACAATTAGCAGTATCGCTCGGCATGGCGGCAATGTCTGGCGCTGTTTATGCGAATGGTTCAGATATGACGAATCCAGACTCTGGCGTCGTGGTTGGCTATTGGCATAACTGGTGTGACGGTGGCGGCTACCAAGGTGGTAATGCGCCATGTGTGACGCTGGATGAAGTGAACCCAATGTACAACATCGTGAATGTGTCATTCATGAAGGTCTACGATGTGGCTGATGGTCGAATCCCAACTTTTAAACTGGACCCAACCATTGGGCTTTCAGAAGAACAATTTATTGACCAAATCTCGGAACTCAACAAGCAAGGTCGCTCTGTACTGTTGGCTTTGGGTGGTGCTGATGCACACGTAGAGCTAGAAACCGGTGATGAAAGAGCCTTTGCTGATGAGATTATCCGTCTAACTGAGCGTTACGGTTTCGATGGCCTAGATATTGACCTTGAACAAGCAGCCGTAACCGCCGCAAACAATCAAACCGTGATTCCTGATGCTCTTAAGTTGGTAAAAGACCACTACCGTGCTGAAGGTAAAAACTTCCTTATTACTATGGCGCCTGAGTTCCCGTATCTCACGACAGCCGGTAAGTACGTTCCTTATATCGATAATCTAGAAGGCTATTACGACTGGATTAACCCACAATTCTACAACCAAGGTGGCGATGGTATCTGGGTTGAAGGCGTGGGTTGGATTGCTCAAAACAACGATGCGTTAAAAGAAGAGTTCATCTACTACATTTCTGATTCTCTTATCAACGGAACGCGTGGTTTCCACAAGATCCCACATGACAAGCTCGTGTTTGGTATTCCTTCAAGCATCGATGCTGCAGCAACCGGTTTTGTACAAGAGCCACAAGATTTATACGACGCATTTGATAGCCTAACGGCGCAAGGTCAACCGCTACGTGGTGTGATGACTTGGTCTATCAACTGGGACATGGGCACCAACAAAAACGGCCAACAATACAACGAGCAGTTCATTAAAGACTACGGCCCGTTTGTACACGGTCAGGTAACGCCACCACCAGTCGAGGGCGAGCCCGTTCTTAAAGGTGTCGAAAATACGCGTGTTCTTCACGGCACAACGTTTGATCCTATGGATGGCGTGACGGCAACAGACAAAGAAGACGGCGATCTAACGTCATCAATCGATGTTGAAGGTTACGTTGAAACCAGTGTTATTGGCACTTACGTTTTGACTTACCGAGTGAAAGACAGCGATAACAACGAAACCACTAAAGCGAGAACGGTAGAGGTTTACAGCCAGAAGCCAGTATTTAATGGCGTATCTGACACAACAGTTGTGTTGGGTACTGCATTTGATGCTATGGCAGGCGTGACGGCGAATGATGCTGAAGATGGCGACCTGACAAGCACTATTACACACACTGGCAGTGTCGATGTAAATGAAATCGGCAACTACACACTTGTGTATAGCGTGACAGACAGCGCGAACCAAACCGTAACCGTTGACCGTAAAGTGTCTGTAACTGATGGTTCTAACTGTGCTGCTGCATGGGATGCCGACACCGTTTATGTTGAAGGTGACCAAGTATCTCATGACGGTTCAACGTGGGGAGCAGGTTGGTACACTCGCGGCGAAGAGCCAGGAACAACAGGTGAGTGGGGCGTTTGGAGAAAAGTTTCAGACTCTTCATGTGGTGGTAACCCAGATCCGGGCGATGACTTAGAGCTTTCGGTTTCAGGACTTCAATCACAATATGCGCCAGATAACGGCAATGTTCGTTTAGATCTAACACTGACATCAAATGAAGCGTTAGATGTTACCGCTATGGTGATCAACAGTGCAGGTACTGTGGTTGAGCAAACTAAGGTTAACGTAACGGACAGCCGCGCCATTACCATCGACTTATACGATGTAGCGGAAGGGCAATATGGACTTGAAGTGGTCGGTAAAGCATCTGACGGTGAAATGGTGATGGTAAACGATTCGTTCGCTGTTAAAGACGGTGGTGGTACAACACCTCCTCCAGGTGATTATCCTCCATATGAAGCGGGCACCAACTACGCAGCGGGTGACATTGTGGTCGGCAGCGATAATGGCTTGTACGAATGTAAGCCTTGGCCATACACGGCATGGTGTGCAAGCGCGTCTTACGCTCCAGCAGATAGCCAATACTGGCAAGATGCTTGGACAAAGCTGTAGTCTGAAAGCTCAACGCTAGCAATATAAAGTAGACGATCAAAGAGAGGCCATTGTGCCTCTCTTTTTTATGTTTAAACAGTTCTGACTTAGAGCTTTAAAACCCACTTAACCTTAAACTCTGCTCTGCATATTGCTCTAGATCAAAATAGGAGTGATTATCAATTGTATTACATGTTAAGAAATAGCACTATGCGCACATTGAATTTTATATATTGTTAATATTTGCATAATGAATCTTGCTCAAGTCGACCTCAATCTACTCGTTATTCTTAAACACCTTCTTGAAGAGAAGCACGTTTCCAACACGGCATTGGCGCTGGATATGAGCCAACCTACGGTGAGCCGATCTCTGCAAAAACTGCGTACCGTTTTCAATGATGATCTATTGGTGCGAGCGGCTTATGGCTATGAGTTAACGCCAAAAGCAGAAGCCATTAAGCAAGATCTCAATTCGGTTCTGACACGTTTAGAAAAGCTGGTACATGGCGATGTATTCGAACCACAAAGCAGTGACAGTACGGTTCGTTTCTTTGGTTTAGTGCCTAATGTCGCGCACTTGCTGCCCAAGGTAGTTGCGGAGATACGTCAACAAGCGCCAAACATGACTGTTGATATCGACTCGATTCCTAAACGACACTTTGAGCCTCTGTTATCCGGTGATGCGCACTTTGTGTTGTCGACCCACGAGCCGTTAAGTTCAGAGCAAAATTTGTATCGAATGTTCGTGATTAGCCGCGATTACCGTTTGCTGATGAGTAAAAAACATCCTTTGGCGGACAAAGAGATCACGGTTGATGACTTGTTGAATAGCCAACTT
Organism: Vibrio sp. 10N.222.51.C5; assembly: GCF_041474575.1. NCBI lineage: Bacteria > Pseudomonadati > Pseudomonadota > Gammaproteobacteria > Vibrionales > Vibrionaceae > Vibrio > Vibrio sp. 10N.222.51.C5. The sequence continues at coordinate 121,156 of NZ_JBFRUJ010000015.1, read as the reverse complement.
GGTCAAATCTCACTGCAAGGGGATAAGAAGCTCTCGATCGAAAGTCGATTTAAAGATCTTGGCTTGATTGATAAGCAGCGCCAGCTGTCCATTCCAATTCAGCTTTCCAATTTTAACGTCGCGCCGGATATGGCAGAAGCAACCGACATCATCTTTCATTTACCGACACCTTTTGCTCAACAAGCCGCTACGCAAAGAGATCTTGTTTGTAAACGCGTGCCTAAAGCGTTGCGCCACCCATCAGAAGACGTCTACTTATACTGGCATAAGCGCTTTCATAACGACCCGATGTGTCGCTGGGTTCGCAATATATTCAAAGAGCTTTATACATAATCCATCTGCAGGGTGAATGAAAATTACGAATACCTATCGAGTTGGATATAGATCTCTTTCATTATTTGAATGGTGAATAACGAGAATCGATTTTTGGTATGAAACTTTCGTTGATAAGAGTGGTAGTTGGTTGTTTAATGCAAACCATTATCATTACCAATCACATATAAGAATGAATATCATGTCTGAGAGATCTCTTTTGATTCGCAAACCTCTTTTGGTTCGTAAACCCCTTTCGATCGCAGTCGCTGTTATTTGTACCTCACTTTCAGCTAACGTGTTGGCGCAAGAAGAAGCGCAAGCAACAGATGAGCAAATGGTTGTTACGGCAACTCGTACCGAGATGGCACTAAAACAAGCGCCAGCTTCAATGTCGGTTATCACCGCGCAAGACATTGAAGACAGCCCTGGTATTACCTTGGCGGACATCGTTGCAGAATCAACGAGTGTCGAATCTGACTTTGATAGCACACGTGCTGGCCGTCAGATGATCTCTATTCGTGGTATGGATTCAGATTACACTCTTATCATGGTGAACGGTCGTCGTTTAAGCTCTGCAAGTGCCATCATCCGTGGTAACGACTTCGACCTATCAACGATTCCTGCTGATTCGATCGAACGTGTTGAAATAATCCGTGGCCCAATGTCTGCACTTTACGGTTCAGATGGTATGGGCGGTACAATCAACATCATCACTAAGGCTCCAGAAAACGATTGGAGCTCTACACTGAGCATGGACACTTCATCTCCACTTGATGGTGATGGAGGGGAAGAGTATTCGATGGGCTTCACGACATCTGGTGCGTTGATTGAAGACGAGTTGTTTGCTCGCCTATCTGTTAACCAAACTAGCCGTGATGCTTGGCAACCCTATTCTGGTACGCATAGCTCTGGTTACGATCGTTCAGACATTACTGCGTTAGAAGAAAGAGAGACATTAAGCTTACTCGCGAGCCTGACATGGAATGCAACAGACAACCAAACCATTGATTTCGATTTTGGTTACAGTGACGACGAACGTGAGTCATCTGCGGAAAACGTATCATCTGTGATTGAGTCTGACACACGTGTTGTACGTCAGAGCCAAGCGATCACACATAGTGGTTTTTGGAGCTGGGGTGACACGCAAGTACGTTATTCACGTGAAAATGTGACAGATAATGATGCTGCGGACTCAGATACTAACTATAGCAGTGACATCGAAGAGCTGACTCAAATTGTTGAAGCTTCGGCGACCACTTATCTTGGTGATAGTCACACCGTAACGTTTGGTATGGACTACCAGTTGAGTGAATTAACCAACAAAGAAAACTTAGTCAATGGTACATCTGAAGCTTATCAAGGTGCGTTATTTGTTCAAGACCAATGGTTAATGACGGATCAACTAACGGCAACCATTGGTGGTCGTTTAGATAAGCATGAACTGTACGGTGAAGAGTTCAGCCCACGTGTGTACTTGGTTCATCAAACAACGAATGACCTGATCATCAAGGGTGGTGTGGGTAAAGCATTTAAAGCACCAACATTGACTCAAAATCAGACAGACTACACAGTTAATAGCTGTAAAGGCGTATGTGATTTACATGGTAATGAAGATCTTAAGCCCGAAACCAGCTTGAACTATGAGATCGCTGCGATTTATAGCCAACCTCGTTGGAATGTTGAAGGTGCCTTATTCCGAAATGAAATCAACGACCTAATTGATCGTGATGAAACCTATTGTGAGAACGGCGGAGTGTTTGAATCGGGTAAAGGTTGCGCTGATAGTTCAAGCTCAACTGGCTATGTGAATGGTAAGCGTACTTATACAAACGTATCAGAGGCTGTAGTTCAAGGTGCTGAGCTTACAGGCCAATTCCAAATTACTGATGAATGGGGTGTGTCTGGTAATTACACATTCTTAGACACTGAAGATAAGTCTACTGGTGACGAATTACTTGAGCGTTACAAGCATTCGGGTTTAGTTAAACTGAACTGGAGCCCAACTTACGATCTAAGTACCTTCGTGAGTGCGCGTTACCGTGGTGAACGTCAGATCGAAAGCGATCTAACTCAAGACGCTTACACAACGCTGAACCTAGGTGCTATCTACAACGTGAATGCTTCAGTACGACTACGTGCAGGTATCACGAACTTAACTGACGAAGCTGTATCACAAGAGCTAGAGAGCATGGGCTATGTTGAAGAGCCACGTACTTACTACGTAGGTATGACAGCGGACTTCTAATTTAGAGTTCAGTAACTGATAGCTTGATACAAAAGAACCCACACTGGCTGATGCTCTAAAAGGAGAATGGCGAGTGTGGGTTCTTTTTTGATCTATAGATTTGGTTTAATTTGCCGTTTATCTATTAATCTAGATTTTGACACATGTGATCAGCGCATTACCGGACTGAGTATCCCAAGGAATCAGCTTATCGTAATCGTGCTCGAAGATATTAACCTCGAAGTAGGGCTTCAATATCTCGATTAACTCTTTAAACGAGAATGCCACCATTGGGTGTTCATCATTCCACACTTGAGTTTCACCAGCAGTCGTCTTTTCGATGCTAAGCTTTAGCGCTTGCTTATCACCCTGACCAGAGTAATACCAACCAGAACGGAACGTGAAATCGTCTTTGTCTTGGTTTGTTGTGTGTCTAACAAACAGGTCATTGCTGATCTTGTCTTTATCAACCACGTTAAAACAGAAAATACCTTCTGGCTTTAACGCACGATGCACACTTTCAATACACTCTTTAAGCTTCTCAAGGCCATCGTTGTAATGGATGGAATACAGGAAGCAAGTGATAAGATCGAGTGGTTCCGTGACCTCAAAGTTACTCATGTTTTGTACTGAGAACTTGGCTTCCGGGCAGCGAACTTCTGCGATATCTAACATCGGCTTGTTAAGATCTAGGCCACCGCTTTGGTAACCGAAATCAATAAAATGACGAACGTGTGGGCCAGTGCCACAAGCTAAGTCGAGGTGTGTTTTTCCTTCATTTCCAAAGATTTGATGGAGTCTACGTACGCAGTTACTTTGCGCTTGGTAGTCAATATCTACACACATTAAATCATAGTAACCGGATAGGTCGGTATAGAGTGCGTTGGCGGACATATTTGCCTGCAGCATAAGCTGAAAAATTAGGGTGGCGCATCATATACCGAAATTGGAAAATCGCAATCAAATATTCGATCAATGAAAGCGTTTTATTTTCTAACTTATGGTCGTTTTAAATGAGACCGTTTAAAGGGATGTTTAAGCTGCCAACAACATCAGTACGCGTGTCATCGCTATTCACTTTGCCCTGACTACTTATTCGTTAACTAAAACAGGTGTTGCTCCCTCAATGCAGCGACCATACGGGCTTTGCGGAACGCTTTTATCACGAGACGAGATAGGAAAAATATGGTATCTAGGTAAACCCAGTGTGACATTTATAATTTTATGATTAATCAGTAATTTTACTGATTCAAACCGAGTTCTTGAAAAGGAAACAATTCAGGAAAGTGGGCTGTTGATAAAAACCAAATCACTCAAGCTAAATAAGCGAACTAAACAAGGAGAGTTGAAACAATGACATCAGCAATAAATGCACAGGGTTCAATGGAAAATAGAACAGCATTGGAAAGCAGTGCTTCAATAGAAATTAAGGTGGATGACTTGTCGGGTGGGGAAGTCATTGAATTACTTGAAGAGCACCTCGCTGATATGTACGCCACTTCGCCAGCCGAAAGCGTTCATGCACTGGATCTAGATGGGCTCAAGTCACCAGAGATTACTTTTTTCAGTGCTTGGAAAGACAGCCAACTACTTGGGTGTGTTGCCATTAAAGAGCTAAATACCCAACACGCTGAACTCAAATCGATGAGAACCTCACAGTTTGCTCGAAAGTCAGGTGTTGCGAGCCAACTTTTACAGCACGTATTGGATACAGCAACCGCCCGCCAGTATCAAACAATCAGTTTAGAGACCGGCTCAGAAGACTACTTTAAGGCTGCGCGTAACCTGTATGAAAAGTTTGGCTTCGGATACTGTGAACCCTTTGCTGATTATGTGTTAGACCCGCACAGCCAGTTTATGAGTATTGAGTTGCGTTAAGAGACTAGCCTTAGATGTCGACTTACTTTGCAGGTTTCTCCCTTGGCCTTTCGCTGATTCTTGCGATTGGCTCTCAAAATGCGTTTGTTTTAAAGCAAGGGCTTAAGAACCAACACGTATTGGCAGTTTGTGCTGTATGTGCCATTTCTGACGCCTTACTGATTAGCTTTGGCGTGACGGGCTTTGGCGCAATCGTTAAGCAGTTCCCACAAATTGAGCAGTTCGCCCGTTATGGTGGCGCTATCTTTTTGGGTGTCTATTCATTCTTAAGCTTCCGATCAGCATTTACCGAAAACCACGCCTTAGAAGCCACGGCAGAAACTAAAGACTCATTAACCAAAGCGATTGCGATGTGTTTGGCGTTCACTTGGCTTAACCCGCATGTGTATTTGGATACTGTGGTATTGCTGGGGTCTATCTCAACTCAATATCAACCGGATCAAATGTTGTTTGGCGCTGGGGCGGTATCGGCGTCATTCGTGTTCTTCTTTTCACTTGGATATGGCGCTCGCTTCTTGGCTCCAATGTTTAAGAACCCGAGAGCGTGGAAGGTGTTGGAATTTGTCGTTGGCGTGATCATGGCATCTATTGCAATATCTTTGATTGTCTAGCTGCGCGTAATTAGGCTTCCATTTTGGTATAGGTGTTGAATACACGCCAGTAGAAAGCCTAACCTTACGTTTAATCTCACAAGCAGATGCAGTAAATATCGAATTCTTCGGCCCGAAAGCCGTGATGTAGCGTTTAGCACAGTAACTCTGGGCGCTTCGTACAATTTTTGACGACCTCTGTGAAATAGCTTAAAGCTAAAGCTATGGACACCTAAAACCGCTCTAACGTTGAGCGGTTTTTTTATGTCAAAAATAACGATTGGTCACGCTATGGGCGGAGTTGGTCCAAAGCCTGAAATTAGTTGGTTTTCACAAGCTTATAAAAGGGAATTATCTCGACTATTTTGGTAGATTAAAGGTATTACCGACTTCCAGTGAGCAGCAATGAAGATTCTTCACACGTCCGATTGGCACCTTGGCCAAAACTTCTACAATAAAAGCCGTAAGAATGAACATGAACGGTTTTTACAATGGTTACTTGAGCAAGTTACAGAGCACGACATCGACGCGATCATTGTTGCTGGCGACATTTTCGATACCAGTACACCGCCGAGTTACGCTCGTGAGATGTATAACAAGTTTGTGGTCGATTCGAACAAGATCGGTTGCAAATTGGTGTTATTAGGTGGTAACCATGACTCGGTGTCTGTGTTGAAGGAGACACAGCAATTACTGAAGTACATGGGCGCAGACGTAATTCCGAACACCAATGAAGATCATGCGACTCAGGTTGTCGAACTAAAAGGTAAGAACGGCGATGTAGAAGCGCTGGTTTGTGCCATTCCTTTTATTCGCCCTCGCGATGTGTTGATGAGCCAGGCGGGTGTCACTGGCGTTGAGCGTCAGAAGCAACTCGGCGATGCAATCAAACAGCATTATCAAAGTGTTTATGATGCGGCGGTTGCTAAGCGCGCGACGTTTGCAAACAGCGAGCACATGCCGATCATCGCTACCGGCCACTTAACTGCGATGGGTGTTCAACAATCGGATTCGGTACGTGATATCTATGTCGGCAACCTTGATGGTTTTGCCGCTGATGGCTTCCCAGACGCAGACTATATTGCACTTGGTCATATCCACCGCCCACAAGTGGTGGCAAAGCGTGAATACATTCGTTATTCAGGCTCTCCAATCCCACTAAGTTTTGATGAACTTAAGTCTCAAAAACAAGTGTGTGTGGTTGAGTTTGTTGAAGGTGAGCGCACCATTTCTCAACTGCCTGTTCCCACATTCCAACCTCTAGCTGAAATCAAAGGCGACTTGAGCGAGATCGAATCTCAGCTTAACCAATACATAGGTTTAGATAGCGACCAAAGCGTATGGTTATCGATAGAAGTGCAAGCGCAAGATTACTTGTCGGATCTACAAGAACGTATGCGCGCACTGACCGAAGGATTGAATGTGGAAGTACTTCAACTGCGCCGAGCAAGAGAGCGTCGTAATCAAGCATTAGAGCAAGAGTCGGCAGAGACCTTATCTGAACTGAGCCCGATGGACGTGTTTACGAAGCGTATTGCCTTAGAAGAGTTTGAAACCGATTCTGAAAAAGCACGTTTAGAGCGAATGACGGTGAAGTTTAAACAAGTGATGGTTGAAGTGTCTGAAAGCGCTCAAACACCAAATAAAGTAGAAGAGTAACCAGTATGAAGATTTTAAGCCTAGAATTTGAAAACCTGAACTCTTTGAAAGGGCGTTGGAAGCTCGATTTCACCCAATCACCGTTTGCAGAAAATGGTCTGTTTGCGATTACTGGCCCAACAGGGGCGGGTAAAACCACCATTCTTGATGCGATTTGTTTGGCATTGTTCCACCGCACACCGCGTTTAAAGAGCATAGCTAAAGGCAACAACGAATTAATGACGCGTGGCACGGGTGAGTGTTTTGCTGAACTGGAATTTGAAGTTCAAGGTAAAACGTACCGATCTAATTTCCACCAAAAGCGAGCGCGTGGAAAACACGATGGCGCATTGCAAACGCCAACGTGCGAGTTTGCCGATGCGGACACCGACAAAGTCTTAGAGACCATGTTGACCAAGAAGACCAAGCTGGTGGAGCAGGTCACGGGCCTCGATTTCTCACGCTTTACTAAATCGATCATGCTGTCTCAGGGTGAGTTTGCGGCGTTCTTAAATGCCAATGCCAACGATCGTGCAGAGCTACTAGAAGAGCTGACGGGTACCGAAGTGTATAGCCTGATCTCAGAGCGCATCTACGATCACTTTAAGTCGAGTGAAACATCGCTTAATCAGCTCAAAGCGAAAGCAGAAGGTGTGAGATTACTGTCTGAAGAGCAAATCAAAGAGCTAACCGCAGAACGAGAAACGCTAGAAGCCGAGCAGAAGCGTTTAGCCGAGCAATTAAAAGAGTGGCAAGCGCATCTCAGCTGGTGGAAAGACGTGACTAAAGCTGAGCAAACTATCGCGACCAGTGAGCACGATCTTAAAACAGCTCAAGATAAACTAGGCCGTAACCAACCATCACTAGAGCGTTTGGCATACAGTGAACCGGCTGAAAAGCTGCGCCCAATGCACAAAGATTTAAAGCGTTGCGAACTAGAGGTGAACACTACTCAAGCTCATTTAGATAACAGCGCTAAGTTACTTGCCGTTCGTGATGCAGAGAAGCAAGACGCGCAAACTAAACTGACTCAAAGCAGTGCAATTGTCGAACAGGTTAAAACCGAGCAACAAGAACAAGAGAAGATCATCGATCTTGTCCGCCCGCTAGATAACCAAATTGCCGTACTCAAAGACAAACAAACTGCGGCCGTTAATGCAGTGAATACACTCAATGAGCAGCGCACGCAGCAGAGCAAGCAACAGGTCGTTTTGGTTAAAAAAGTTGATGAGCTAAAACAACAGCAACAACTCAGCACTGAGTACTTAAATACCCATCAAGCTGACCAACAGTTAGAAAAACACTTAGGTCAGTGGCAAGCCAAAGTTGAGCAAGTCCGCACTTTAGAGCGTCAGCATTCTGAGCAGTTGAACTCAGCGAAGCAAGCTTTGTCTGCGGTTGATGCTCAGCAAACGATCATCAAATCTGCGCAAGACGCTAAAGCAACGCAAGATAAAACTTTAGCTGAATTGGTTGTTCTCGAGAGTAGTGCAAAGCAACAGTGGGAAGCCTTGCAAGGCAACACTAGCGAGCAAGTGTTGAATTCGCAAAAAGATCTGTTGGAGTTTTGGAATCGCAATACGCACTCATTACTCGAGATCAATCGTGGTTTCCTAAATGCCCAACAACAGCTGCACGCAAAAACACAGGCACATCAAACCAACACCCAGTTGGTCGACAAGCTTTCGAAAGAGCGTGAAGTGTTGCTTCTGCGATACCAAGAAAAAAAGACCTCACTTGAACGTTTAGTTCGCTTAATTGATCAAGAAGGTGACCTTGCGAAATACCGAGCGTCATTGAAGCCAGGTATGGATTGTCCATTGTGTGGTTCAACAGACCATGCGATCGAACAATCACAAAGTTCGAAGGATTTGAATGCCCAGAAAGAGCTTGAGGAACAAGAATTAGCAGCGATTCAGAAAGAAGGCCAAGAGCATCGTCAGCAGTTAGATTCTCTTACCCTTGTGATTGTGGCGCTTAACGATGACATTCAACGTGCGCAAGCGGATATTCAACAAGCTCAGCTGAATTGGCAAGGCGTTGTCGGCAAGCTTCAACAGAGCTTATCGGATTTCGTTGGCACGGCTCCTGAACTGGCGCTGCTAACGATTAACGATTTAGGCAATGAAGCTACAGTCGCGACATTTGCTCAGCAATGTGAACTTCAACTAAGTCGGAGCTCGCAGCAACTCAAAGCGTTGGCTGATGCGAAAGCACACTATGCTGAAGCTGAGAAACAACGCCTGTCTGTGAGTGTTATGGCTGACAAAGCGCAGTCTAATCTCGAGTTGGCCGAGCAACGCTTAGCGGATCTGAATAAGCAAAATCACAGCACGAACGAACAAGTGGCTCAGATAGCTCTAGCAAAAGAACAGCAATGGAACGCTCTGAAAGAGAGCATTGTTCAAACGGCTATCGAAGCGCCTGAACTTGAACATATTGATGATTGGTTTACTGCGAAATCGCAAGCATCAAGCTCATGGCAGCAAACTAAACAGCAACAGGCCGATATTGAGAAGCAACTGATCACTCAAAATGCCGAATTGAAAACCTTAGATGACAAGCTAAGCAGTGTTGAGAAAGAGCTCGCGACACTGAAGCAAGAGAGTGAGTCTCTAGTGTTAGAGCTGACTCGTGTAACGGCTGAAAGAACAGAATTGTTTGGTGATAAAGACATTCAAGCCACCAGCAATGCGATGAAGCAAAAAGTCACTGAAGCGGTAAATGCATTTGATGCTGCGCAGTTAGTGCTTAACCGTTGCGAGCTGGAACATCGAACCGAGCAAACCAAACAAACTGGTTTCTCGGACGAGTTAGTCAGTAAGCAATCGAGCTACATACAAGCGTCGAATGCTTGGTTAGCAGCGCTGAAAACCAGCCCATTCGAAGATGAGGCTAATTTTGAAGCAGCGTTGTTAGATGAAGAGGTTAGAACTCAACTTCAAAGCTTGAAGAAGTCTTTAGACGAAGCGATTGTCAGTGCGCAAGCTAGGTTGAACACCGCCACAGCGACACAAGTGGAGCTACAAAATCACGAAAATGCGAAAGCATGGCAAGAGCAAGACCAACAGCAAGTTGAAGAAGCGACTACTGAGTGTCAAAACGCACAGCAAAGCCATGCGACAAAGATCGGTGCAATTTCCGCCAATCTTGAAACGGATAGCCAGAACCGCAGTAATCAGCAAGATCTGTTCAAGCAGATCGACGAGCAGCAGGTCGAGTTTGATGATATTTCACGTCTGAATTCACTTATTGGTTCTAAGAACGGCGACAAGTTCCGTAAGTTTGCTCAAGGTCTAACACTGGAAAACTTGGTGTACTTGGCGAACAAGCAGCTACAGCGTTTGCATGGTCGTTACGAGCTAAAACGTAAAGCCGATGATGGCTTAGAACTGCAAGTGCTTGATACATGGCAGGGCGATGTGATGCGTGATACAAAGACTTTATCAGGTGGCGAAAGCTTCTTGGTGAGCTTGGCGTTGGCATTAGCGCTTTCTGATCTTGTGAGCTACAAAACCAGTATTGATTCTCTGTTCTTAGATGAAGGTTTCGGCACGTTGGATAGTGACACATTGGACATTGCCCTTAACGCGTTAGATAACTTGAATGCATCAGGCAAGATGATCGGTGTCATTAGCCACGTTGAAGCACTGAAAGAGCGAGTGCCCGTTCAGCTTAAAGTGACAAAACACTCTGGCTTAGGTGTGAGTGAGATGGAGAAGCAGTACAAGGTTGTCGCTTAGGTTGTTACTTTGGTTCTTGCTAAATTTATCTGCGCAGAAATAGAAACAGAGCTAGATGAAGCAGATCCCCGACTCAGTCGTTCCTCCTTCTCGAGGATGACGGAGTCGGGAGTAGTCACAAATCACTACGCAGTCACTCCTTAAAGTCAGGAACAAACGTCATAGAGAACTAGGCTTTGTTCGTATTGCCTTCGTCATTCTCTAAAGCGAGGTACGAACGTAATAGGGAATCTAGATTTGTTCGCATTACCTTCGTCATTCCCTAAAGCGAGGTACGAGCGTAATAGGGAATCTCTAGTAAACGCAGGAAGTGGATGCTTCAAGAAGGGAACGGCCATGCACAAGAAACCCCATTTACCGACTAAGATATGTCCTGTTTGCCAAAAGCCTTTCGCATGGCGTAAAAAATGGCAGCGCTGTTGGGATGACGTGATCTACTGTTCTGAACGTTGTCGTCGTAATAAGTCTTAGTCCCATAATCTGAATAGATCAGGTCAATCCTCATGATCTAAACCCGTTAACTCCAATATTTCCTTCCTTTGTCGTAATTTTGATGATCCTTTAATCGTTTCGTCATTCATTTCTCAAGTTAATATTTCTATCTGTAAGATAAGTGATGTATAAAGGCGGCATGAAGATACCTAAAAGAATACAGCCTTTAGTTGACGACGGTTTAGTCGACGAGGTGACAAGCCAACTCATGAGTGGCAAAGAAGCATCGGTGTACATTGTGCGCTGCGGCGATACGATCCGTTGTGCCAAGGTATATAAGGAAATTAGCCAACGCAGCTTTAAAAAAGCGACCGCGTATCGTGAAGGCCGAAAAGTCCGGAATAGCCGCCGTGCACGAGCGATGGAAAAAGGCTCTGGCTTTGGTCGTGAACAACAAGAAAAGGTTTGGCAAAGTGCTGAAGTGGATGCTTTATATAAACTGGCAGAAGCGGGTGTTCGTGTGCCTGTCCCTTATGGTTGCTTTGATGGCGTACTGCTTATGGAGCTGGTCACTGACGATGAGGGTTACGTTGCACCACGTTTGAACGATGTGGTGATGTCAGCAGAGCAAGCGATCGAAGACCACGCCGTGATGATGACTTACGTAGTTAAAATGCTGTGTGTTGGTTTGATCCATGGTGACTTGTCTGAGTTCAACGTATTGGTGGATGAGTACGGTCCAGTAATTATCGACCTACCACAAGCGGTTGACGCTTCGGCTAACAACAACGCTGAGTGGATGCTGGCGCGTGACATCAATAACATCCGTGACTATTACGCTCAGTTTGCTCCTGAACTGGCAAAAACCGAGTATGCCAAGGAAATGTGGGCGCTGTACGAGAAAGGCGACTTGAAGCCAGACAGCAAACTGACGGGTGAGTTTACGGAAACCGACGACTTGGCTGATATCGAAGCCATCATGCAAGAGATAGACGCTGCGCGAATTGAAGAACAACATCGACGCGAGCGAGCTAAAGAAGAGAAAGAAGGTGTTGACGATACTAAGTTCAATTGGGCTGAATAATCGTGATGATCAGTTTTGATCTTTAGCTAGATATCAACCAAACGCCTTTTAAAACAGAGGCGTTCTTTCTAAATAAAAACCCAATGGAGCTTCAACTCTGTTGGGTTTTCTTTTTTAGCACTAATGAAAGACGGACACTCGTATCAACTACCAATTTAACTGTTCACCATCGTAAGCGTAGAAGTGCCCACTGTTATCCGGTGTGGCAGTGCGAATAATATCGACCAACTGATGGGCGACATAGCTTGACTCAAACAACTTACCTTCAGGGACATTGGTCCGAAAAGGCTTCGACAGAGCTGTGTCTGTCGTGCCCGGGTGCAGAGCCAACACGGTGCCTTTCTTAATGGTGCGTTGCCATTCGATCGACATGGTTTTGATGAACATATTTAGGGCTGCTTTCGATGAGCGGTAGCTATACCAACCGCCTAATCTGTTGTCTGAAATACTGCCAACCTTTGCGGATACCACAGCAAACTTTGGATTGTCGCTCGCTTTAAGTATCGGCGTGAAGTGTTTTGCTAATAACAAGCTGGGCAGGGTATTCACAGAGATGTTTTTGAGGAAAAACTCAGGGTCGATGGACGACAAGTTCTTTTCCGGTCCAAGATCTGGAGTGTGGAGCATACCCACGCAGTTGATCAGCCAATCAAGTTGTTCAAACTCAGAACTCAAGCGCTTAATATCAGCTTCGTCGGTGGCGTCGACTTTGTGCCAGCTCAAGCGATTGTTTTCTAGTTCCGGCTGTTGAGAGTGGTAAGTCGCGTCTACATGCACATCAAGAAAATCAAACCGAGAGAGCTCAGATAATAGGTGTTTAACCACAGCGAAACCAATACCGCCGCTCCCACCGACCACCAATATGTGTAATCTGAGTTGCTCCACCATTATAAGTTCTCCAAGTTTGTGATTCGTTGTTCAGCAGTATCGAGAATCGCTTGTTGTGATTGCTCATCCATGTTGTCCCAAGAGCGATATAACATGCCCATACGTGGGTTGCGGTTTAACGCATCGCGGTGCTGGTCCATAAAGCGCCAATACAAGCTATTGAAAGGGCAAGATTGCTCGCCGCTGCGTTCTTTTATCTTGTAGTGACAGCCTTTGCAGTAGTCACTCATGCGGTTGATATAGGAACCGCTGGCAGAGTATGGTTTGGTTCCTACGATCCCGCCATCCGCAAACAGTGCCATACCTCGCGTATTTGGCATTTCAACCCACTCAATCGCGTCGACGTAAATACCGAGGTACCAACTATCGACTTGGTCAGGGTCTATACCCGTGATTAAACAGAAGTTGCCAGTGATCATTAACCTTTGGATGTGGTGCGCGTAAGCAAACTCAAGAGACTGGTCAATCGCATGCTTCATGCAGTTCATCTTGGTTTGTCCGTCCCAAAAGTAATGGGGCAGGTTATTATGTGCTGAGTAATGGTTTTTGTTGGCGTAAGCAGGCATGTTTGCCCAATAGACGGCGCGTATGTACTCTCGCCACCCCAGTATTTGGCGTACAAATCCTTCGACCTGTGCAATATCGATGCTTGGCTTATCTGGTGAGCTGTCTCGAAGACAGGATGCTTGGTAGGCCGACAGTGCTGCATCAATCACTTCTTTAGGGCTCAGCAGTTTACTGTTCAGCGAGAACGATATACGGCTATGATACAAGCTCCATTTAGAGTCGTGCTCTGTCGTCATCGCATCTTGAAACTGCCCAAATAACGGCAAGCAGACTTGGCAGAAATGAGCGAGTAGAGACAAGCTTTGTGCGCGGTTCACCGGCCATAGTAACTGGTTACCGACTTGACCAATGGTTTGTACTTGGTGACGTTCGATACGTTGCAAAATGTCGGTTATATCATTGGTAAACATCAGCGGCTGAGGTAGGTTTTCGATGTCTTGTTTCTTGAGCTTATTTCGATTGTTCGCGTCGTAATTCCATTTTCCGCCAACGGGCTTTCCGTCTTCTAGCAAAATGTCGAAACGTTTTCTCATTCGGCGATAGAAGTGTTCCATCACGATGTGTTTGTCTTTTGGAAACTGTTGTTCGATCTCTTCGAATGGAAAGAGGAAGTGTTCTGTATCACAACAACCTTTGGTCGCATTGGTCAGCTTGAGCTTGTTCATCTGCTCTAAGAGGCGATATTCATCTGGCCTTTGATATTCGAATTTCTCTGCGCCGAATTCGTGTACATAGTGCTTTAGAAGTGTGTCTAGGTTTTCAAATTGCGTTGTGTCGTCAAGAGTAAGGTGTAGTACTTGATGACCTTGTTCTTTGAGTTCGTTAGCGAAGTAACCCATCGCACAGAAAAACGCGGCCACTTTTTGAACGTGAGAGGCAACATAATCTGTTTCTTGTTTTAGCTCAGCAATGATGTAAATAACGTCATCGTTAACCTGTCTAAACCATGAATGCTCAATGTTGAGTTGGTCACCTAATACAAGTCGTACCGTTTTAAATTTCATAATGCGTCCTGGTTTGTGAGGCTTGTTGTGACTGCGTTACCGCCTGTCCATTGATTGATGAAGGCATGGTCTGGGTCGTACATTTCAGTCTGCTTGGCTAAATCAAAATGGCGTGATTTAGGTTGTGACTGGTTTTTAGTTTCGCTGTTGTGGGTTGGTTGATTGAGAGCCCCAGCGATATACGCCCAATTCCCCCAGTTAGATGCCACGTCATAGTCGACAAGTTGGCTTTCGAAATAGGCCGCGCCGTGTCGCCAGTCGACGCCCAACTCGTAAATCAAACAGCTTGCGGCTAACTGCCTTCCGCGATTGGACATGTAGCCAGTCGCGTTAAGCTGGCGCATGCATGCATCGACAATCGGGTAGTTGGTGTTACCGCTCTTCCATTTGGAAAAATTAAGGCTTGCCGATTGAGTGCTACTCTCTGCTATAACGGGGTTTGTGTATGAGCCTGTAAATAACGATGCCTTCAACGACATGCTTTTCCAATAAAAATACTCACGCCACAACAGCTCGAAATAGATCCAGTAGGTTGAATCATTGGAACCATGATGCGACTCAAATCGAGAGAGGTGTCTGCAGATTGTTTTCGGTGAGACACAACCTAATGCGAGCCACGGTGAAAACTTGGTCGAGTTCTCGATGCCATCCAACACATTCCGAGTCTGTTTATAGCGGCTCGCGTAATCGTGTGAGAAGTAGTGGTCGAGATGTACTAACCCCGATGTTTCACCGCCTTTGAAACTTTGCTCGCTCGTCAAATCGTTCGTCATAAAAAGGGATGCCTTTGAGTGACAGTGTGACGTTTCTGTTAGGTCTGGTGCTGGTGGTAACGTCGTTATGATCAAACTGTGTGTATCGACAGACAAGTGCTCGATGAGTTTTCTGAACTTGGTAAACGAGCGTGGTAACTTGTCTAACGTAAAAGGGTAGTCATCGAGCTCAAACAGAGTCGAGTTGTGAGTTTGAATCGGAGTTAAGTTCGGGCAGTCAGCCAATGTTGATTGCACTAGCTGTTGCTCGTTGTAGCCACAATGAACATTTGCAAACAAGTGAGTGACGTTTAGAGCAGAGATAATCTCGTTGAGCGAGTATTTAACGTTCTCGCTTTTATCTTGGTCTTGTGTAAGGACGATGAGTGTTTGCTCTAGGTCGCTCAGGTTAGCCTTAAGATCGCTTATCGATTGTGAAATGAAAGCTATGCGGTGAGCGCCATATTGCTGTTCTTGGGCGAACTGTGCTGAGTAGTGAGACAGAAGCGGTTCGACAACCACACAAACGAGCTCATCGACGATTTGGCTTGCTTGGTAAAGTAGCGCATTGTCGTTGATTCTTAAGTCGTTTGTAAAAAGATACAGGCCAATCTTTTTCATTACTTTCACTCGGCGATTTGTTAATTATTAGACGCTTACGAGTTGATAAGCTGACAAGATCACAAATTTCTACTCTAAGCGGGAAATAGGAGATTTCGATCAGGATGAGTGTGTTGAAGAGGATATCAAGCCAACCAATAATACCGATAGAGGTTGGCAAAGCCGGTTATTTTTGAGTGTCGAACTGGAGCTTCTATTCCATAGGAACAACGAGAATATCGATAGGGGAAGTATCGATGATCTGTTTAGAATGGGAGATGAGCTTATGCCAAAAATCATGGTGATGGCCACACAGCAATAGGTCAACGCCATTTGCTTCGATGGCATTTTTGAGCTTATCGTTCAAATCACCCGTTCCCACGAAAATGTGCTTAATTGGGTGTTTGGCGTAGGCTTCAAACTCTTTCAAATGCTTAACGGCATCTTCATTGATGGGTAAATCACCGTCATTTCCTTGAATATCAACGAGCTCTGGGTAAATTTCTCCATGCGTACCATCGATATAAACAAATGAAATGCCAGCCTCCAGTTTATCAGCGAAGAAGGTCGCTCTATCAATGAGAATCTTGGTGTCGTCAGACAGTTCAAGTGCGACCAGAATATGTCGGTAATCCATAATTAAAGCCTCTTGTTGTGAGTTATGTATCAAGCATAGTTTCTGTTGGCACAAATGATATCGAAGAGGTCTCATAATGCGTAAAATCATCATTCAATGTTCTTCTAAGCACTATCGTATTTATATCGCTTTGATTGATAAGAAATTTACAAAAGGTTGATATAGTGGTTGAAGCGCTAGCTTATGCTGTTAGATAGGCTTGATAGTTCAATGCGCCAATAACGAAGAGGCATCAATGACAGCACTACTAACCATTCCCACTCGAACATTAGGTTTCGACTACGATATTGAGATCCGAGACTGGTCTCAAAAGCTCGTCGGCTTTCATGTGTTTGAAGATGGTAGACGACCGCTTGATGGAGGCATTGGGCTGAGCCTCAACCTTGTTGAACAGTTTGACGTGAATGGTCGTTGGCTAAATTCATTACCTGCGCGTTATCGTGAAATCACCGACGACTTTCCAGAATACCAATACCAGATGTTGTGGCTTGCTGCGAATACTTATGAAGCCGCGCAATTGCTTGAATTAAGGCCTGTTATTTTGGCTTTGATCTGCATGAAATACAGTGTCGACAACAAGAAAGCACTGGCACTAAGTCGCTTAGGGCAGAAGAAGATCCTTACCAAGTTGGGCTTAGACGGCAGCAAGGCGACACTCAAATTCATCGACAAGCTAGAGCTTCATTACAATGTTGGTGATGAACTCGACCACATTGTTCGCATTCTCGAGCCACTGCAAAGACGAGTTCTTAAGTTTAAGCATTACTCAAAAGTTGGATACACAGCCCTGCGTTTGGACCAAGTTCATCCATTTCTAACTGGTAGCAGGCTAGGGATTGCAATGGTGGAAGAGGGCAGACTTAACGCACCGTCGAAGATGGCGATGTTCCAAGATGCGATATTGCTAGGGCAAGATTTGGAGATGGATGATCCACTGCGCGCGATTACCAGTCAGAACTCTTTTGCGATGTTTGAACAACTCCATGACCGCTGGACGGAGCAACGCCAATTACGTCGTTTGGAGGGTAACTGCCCAATGGATAAAGACATCCCTTATCCCGTTCCTTTACTTGGCAATGACAACATTCATCCGCTCACGGATTATTACGACCTTGAACACGAAGGCATCGAGCAGAAGCACTGTATTGGCGTGTATCACAACCGAATCATGAGCGATCGTTATGTGGTGTTCCGCATGCTCAAGCCTCAGCGTTTAACCATAGGTTTACGCCGCGTCCCGAGCAAAGCATTTCCTTTTGAAATAGACCAAATCTGCGGAAAACGAAATGCACCGCCGTCAGAATCCGCTCGCCAAGTGATTCACGACTGGTTAGAAGCGAGTAAGCAGAAGTATCCTAAGCAATAACCATCCCAAGCAATAGCCATGAAGTAGAAGGAATACAGGATGTTTCAACAAGGCGATTTATGCCCGCATTGTGGTTTGATTATTGTGATGCCTACGGATCTACAAGGTGAGTGCTTAGGATGCGGCGAAGAGATTAATCAAGACCCTGCAGACGACTATGACGAAGAAGAGTAGCTTTATCGACTCTGATATAAACCAAGGCTAGGATGGCCAAATCACCCTTTTCAAAGGACGGAAAAAATGCAGAAAGTAATCTTTAGAAATTGCGATGAAAGCTCTCCTTATTGGAGTGAATTAGAAGACTTATTTCAAAGCGAATGGTCGGGTTTCAAGTTTAAAGACACCTATGAAGAAAACGTAAATCTCCCTCCGGTAATCACAGTACTTCGCGATAATGTGGTCATTGGTGGTTTGGCGTATTCCTATTTTCAGGAACCTCATCAAGTTCGGGATGTGGTTTGGATCAACGCCGTGTTTGTCGCCCCTCAATGGCGCGGCCAAGGTATTGCCAGTGAATTGATTAATCGTGGTGTCAGACAAGTATCTTCTACTGTGCAAACTCAACTCTACGCGTACACCAATATCACGGGACTCTATCAAGGGCTAGGTTGGTCAGTTGTTGACATCGAATCAGAGCCAAACCATAAAGTGATGAGTATTGAGCTCAAACGATAGGCTCACAATGAAAACCTACTTGTGTGGTATCTGCTTTTCAAGTAATGAAGTGCTCGCTGTATCCACACCTCATAACTCTGTTAAATTTTCGTTTGAAATTATGCATATATCGCCTTTAAATCAAACAACTCGCTGTCGATTAAAACGATCACGACGATTTATTGCAGCAGTTGTTGAGCACAAAGCCTATATTGACTAGAATGACGCACTTTTTTTATTTACGTACATACAGGTAATGAACATGAGCGATACTAATTCAAGACCAGCTTTACCAGATCATCTTGCAGGTAACCCACGCAGCCCACACCACGTTGCTGAGTGTTTCGAATACCCAATCGGCATTCGTCTAAATGGTAAAGAGCGTACTGATGTTGAAGAATACTGCATCAGCGAAGGTTGGGTTAAGATCCCTTCTCCAAAAGCGCTAGATCGTTTTGGTCAGCCAATGCTTATTACTCTAAAAGGCACAGTAGAAGCTTTTTACATCGACGCATAATCACTTCGTGTGGTGAGCTAATACTTCGTGTAATTAGCTAACGTGTGTCTCATTAGCCAACACAAAACCACCAAGCGTTATTACCTAAAAGGGTCTAGAGAAATCTAGACCCTTTTTGTTTGCATTGATTTTGACGAACTTCTTTAATCGATAGCCCAAACCACCTTCATAACTACACAGATTCAACCAAAATTGTTGTTATTCACTATGCATTTGCAGTAATAACAAAGTTGTTGTTGGTTGATTTATGTTCGCTCGCTCTTTTTGGATTTATTTACCCTCGAAAGTTCTGATGTTTAATTGAACAGATACCAACAAAAATATGAAGCGCAGTCTAATTAAATGAAACTAATATGCTGTATTTAAAGTTATTTTTTGTTAATGACTACCTCTATCACAGAAATTAATCCTGAAGCACATACAATTCCCTTGATTTCGAATGAGCGCTAAATTTTTTCGTTCGAGCATTTAAATTCTTCCTTCGCCCAATAATTATGAGGTTCCTATGTTTGGAATATTCAAACCTATGGCGCATATCGATCGCTTGTCATCAGATAAGATCGATAGCACCTACACACGACTACGATGGCAGCTGTTTCTCGGCATCTTCGTTGGCTATGCGGGTTACTACCTAGTCCGTAAAAACTTTAGCTTGGCGATGCCTTATCTCATTGAACAAGGTTTTAGCCGCGGGGAACTAGGGGTTGCGCTAGCGGCGGTATCTATCGCTTACGGCTTATCTAAGTTCTTAATGGGCAGTGTTTCTGACCGTTCTAATCCTCGATACTTCCTCAGCGGTGGCTTGTTAATGTCGGCGT
Organism: Vibrio sp. 10N.222.51.C5; assembly: GCF_041474575.1. Classification (NCBI taxonomy): domain Bacteria; kingdom Pseudomonadati; phylum Pseudomonadota; class Gammaproteobacteria; order Vibrionales; family Vibrionaceae; genus Vibrio; species Vibrio sp. 10N.222.51.C5. The sequence continues at coordinate 101,449 of NZ_JBFRUJ010000015.1, read as the reverse complement.
TGGTGATGTTCTGCTTCGGCTTTATGCCTTGGGCAACAGGTAGCATCACTGCGATGTTTATTCTGTTGTTCTTGAATGGTTGGTTCCAAGGTATGGGTTGGCCGGCTTGTGGACGAACCATGGTTCACTGGTGGTCTCGCAAAGAACGTGGTGAGATCGTATCGGTATGGAACGTTGCTCACAACGTGGGTGGCGGTTTGATTGGTCCAATGTTCTTGTTGGGGCTGTGGGCTTTTAACGACGATTGGCGAACCGCTTTTTATGTTCCTGCATTTTTTGCCACTCTCGTTGCTGTCTTTGTTTGGTTTACTGTAAGAGATACACCTCAATCTTGCGGCTTACCACCGATTGAAGAACACAAAGACGATTACCCAGACGACTACGATACGTCTCATGAGAAAGAAATGACGGCGAAAGAGATCTTCTTTAAGTACGTTTTCTCTAACAAGTTACTGTGGTCAATCGCGATTGCTAATGCGTTTGTTTACCTTATCCGTTATGGCGTACTCGATTGGGCTCCGGTTTACTTAAAAGAAGCAAAAGACTTCTCTGTCGATAAATCATCTTGGGCTTACTTCCTGTATGAGTGGGCAGGTATCCCTGGCACCTTATTGTGTGGTTGGATTTCAGATAAGTTATTCAAAGGCCGACGCGCACCTGCAGGTATCTTGTTCATGGTTCTAGTGACCGTCGCTGTGTTGGTATATTGGCTGAACCCAGCAGGTAACCCAACGGTTGATATGTTGGCACTGGTTGCGATTGGTTTCCTTATCTATGGTCCTGTAATGCTTATCGGTTTGTATGCACTGGAACTTGCACCTAAGAAAGCAGCGGGTACAGCGGCTGGTCTAACGGGTTTGTTTGGTTACTTAGGTGGCGCGGTCGCTGCGAACGCAATACTCGGCTTTATGGTTGACCATTACGGCTGGGATGGCGGCTTCATTATTTTGGTCGGCGCTTGTGTGGCTTCAATCATCTGTCTGCTTTACGCCTTCTTAGGTGAGCGTGCGCACCATAAACAAAAAGATCTCGAACGAGAGAAAGAAGCGCTAGCTCAGTAGTGTATTTACTGAATCGCATCTATAAATAACAACAGAGGCAGGTATATCCTGCTTCTGTTTTATTAAAGGGAAACAATAATGAAAACAACGTCACTGTCTCTGACCTTATTAGCACTAAGTTTATCTGCAAATGCGTTCGCCGATCCTTTAGTGATTGCGCATCGCGGCGCTTCTGGTTATTTACCTGAACACACTTTACCCGCTAAAGCGCTCGCTTATGCGATGAAACCCGACTACATCGAACAAGATGTCGTGATGACCAAAGACGACCAATTGGTGGTTTTGCATGATCATTATCTAGACCGAGTCACCGATGTCGCGGATCGCTTTCCAACACGTGCTCGCGCAGATGGCCGCTACTACGCGATTGATTTTACGCTCGCTGAGATTAAATCCCTGAAAGTGACCGAAGGCTTTAACCTCGATGACCAAGGTAAAAGAGTGGCAGGGTACCCAACGCGCTTCCCAATGTGGCAGTCTGATTTTCGTGTCGCTACCTTTGCAGAAGAGATCGAGCTGATCCAAGGCCTAAATAAGACCTTAGGTTATGACGTGGGCATCTATCCTGAAATTAAAGCACCTTGGTTCCATCGTCACGAAGGCAAAGATATCTCCAAAGCGGTACTTGCAACCTTGCATCAATATGGTTACCTATCAAAAGACGACAAAGTGTATTTGCAGTGTTTTGACGCCAATGAACTTCAACGCATTAACGATGAGCTTATGCCAGCGATGGAAATGGATCTTAAGCTCGTTCAGTTGATGGCTTATACAGATTGGAATGAAACCATGACGTACCAAGGTGACAAAGCAACGCCGTACAGTTATGACTGGATGTTTGAAGCTGGTGGCATGGATAAAGTGGCGACTTATGCGGAAGGAATAGGCCCTTGGAAGCCAATGTTGGTGGACGATGCATCGACCAAAGATAACATCATTATTAAACCGTTAATGAAGTCAGCAAAAGACGCGGGCTTAGACGTTCACCCATACACGTTCCGTGCTGACCCGGGAAGAATCCCAGCTTATGCTGACAACTTTGATGGCATGTTGGATGTCTTCTACAACCAAGTCAAAGTTGATGGTGTGTTTACCGACTTCCCAGACAAAGCGGTCGACTTCTTGAACCGTTAATACCCCGTCAGTTACGAGCTATTAGTAACGAGATACTAAGAGCCAAAAGCACCGACTAAAGGTGCTTTTGGCTGTTCTTTCACTTTTTGGATCTCCTTGTACTGGCCTCGAAATCCTACCTATATTCTTCTTTCTCAGCCCGCATTTTGATATTCACTCGGTTTACAGCTATAACCTGACTTGATAGGTTACTCCCAATGCAGCCAGATGCTTAATCTATAAGTGTTTATCGGCTCAACCTGATATTGAATTTGGAAAGATCATGGAAGAAAGAAGCAAAGCTTATCTTGATAGCTACCTCAACACATTACCAGCAGACGTTGCTTCGCAATACACCTCTTTTAGTGCCGACTATTACTGTGCTGATGAATACAACGCCAACCTCTGCGCCCAGTTAATTCTCAAGGGTGAAAAACAAGCGTCTTGCAGCCTTGAATATTGGTACAGCCATGAAGGCGAGACGAGACCAGTAGTTGGTCACTTGCAAGTCGTCACTGACTGGGATGGCAAGCCAGTTTGCATTGTAGAGATCACTTCAGTCTCACAGTGCAAATATAACGAAGTGACGGCGGAGTTTGCTGCTGCCGAAGGCGAGGGTGACAAAACACTCGAATGGTGGAAAGAAGCTCACTGGAACTTCTTCTCTCGTGAATGTGAAGAGCTCAAGATCTCACCAAGTGAAGACATGTTACTTATGTTGGAGCGTTTCAAAGTGGTTTATCAATAAAGGGTATTTTGTGTTTAGAAGATCGTGCTCCATAAACAGTAACAAGGTTGTCCATAATGAGCCTAACCGTCCGAGAAGTTTTTATAGGCTCGCTTAAACATTAGATAATTCATCGTATGCAGGAGGCAAGATGACAAAGCTAATCGAATTAACAGAAATAGTCTTATTCGACTGGGGCAATACGCTGATGGTCGATTTCCCAGACGCACAAGGGAAGATGTGTGACTGGGAAACCGTGCAAGAAGTGAGTGGTGCTCGTGCATTACTGGGGGAGTTGTCGAAAACTCATCTAGTTTATGTTGCTACCAATGCTGGTGATTCCAGTAAAGACGACATCATTCGAGCCTTTGAGCGTGTTGGCCTGTCTCAATATATCTTGGGTTACTTTTGTAAGGCGAGCATTGGCTTTTCTAAGTTCGAGTCGGGGTTCTATCCTGCCATTATTTCTAAGCTCGGTGTTTCACCACAAGAGATCACCATGGTAGGCGACACTCTAGAGAAAGACATTTACCCAGCACTTGAAGCGGGTTTGCAAGCGGTGTGGTTGAACACGGAAGGTGCTGAGCTTAAGTCACAGCATCCAGGTATCGTACAAGTTCAATCCCTAAGCGAACTGTTGGAGTAGCGCGATTAACTCTCTGATATTAAGTTCAGATAAAGCGCTTGTCCGTTTTGACGTAAACCTCTCATCTCTTTGCTGTTTAATCCTCTAAGCTAACTCTAGTTTCTACTATGAGGGCTAGGTTATGAGTATCGAACGTCATGGAATATCGGTTGGAATTGAACGTGTTAGCGGTGAAACCATCGTTGTGTTTAAAGCGAAAGGCAAGCTTACACACGATGACTATCAAGCAATGATGCCAATTCTAAATACCACGCTAGAAGAACTCGATTCATCTGAACTCAAGATGCTGGTCGACATCTCCACCTTAACGGGTTGGGAGTTACGTGCTGCTTGGGACGATTTTAAACTTGGATTAGAGCTCAATTCGAAGATAGACAAAATCGCGATATATGGTGATAAAAGCTGGCAAGAAATGGCATCAAAAGTCGGCAGTTGGTTTGTGTCGGGTGAGATAAAGTCATTCGAAGACCATGACTCTGCGCTTAATTGGCTAGTCGATTGATTCTATCTGCGGACAGCTAGCTAACAATCCCTAAACAACGCCAATGACAGTAGACGAGCATTGTCTCGAAAGCTGTTATTTTTGTTTTGGCGATGATATCTCCAATTCGATTCAATAGAATATGTTCACTGCTGGATGTAATATACGCCTAGCGCGATACGTTGTGCTAACCAAAATAATAAACACAATAACAAGGTCTAAGAACATGAATAAGGTAATTGATAAGCTGGCTTGGATATTCATCAAAGACGGCAAGTTGTTGATGGTGAGATCAAAAGGCAAAGAACTGTTCTACCTACCGGGTGGTAAGCGTGAAGCTGGCGAAAGTGATGAGCAAGCACTGGTTCGTGAAATCAAAGAAGAGATCTCCGTAGATTTAGTACCAGATTCCATCAAATACGTAGAGACCTTTACTGGCCAAGCTGATGGTAAAGCGGAAGGCGTATCAGTGCAATTGACTTGTTATCTTTCTGATTATACTGGAGAACTGTCTCCAGATGCTGAAATTGAAGAGCTTAAGTTTGTTGATGGCAACGACAGAGCGGTATGCTCATTGGCGGCACTGGTTGCGCTTGATTGGTTAGAAGCGAACCAGTATTTGGCTTAAGGTTTTAGCGGCTATTAGCTAATACTGATGATTGATCTTCAAAAGATCATCGCTTACGAATAGCTTGAAGGGCGGCTGTCTTTCATCAATAGGTCGAGTTTCCTTTGAGCTTTCTTCGTGTCTTGCAAATCCACCACCTCAATCATTTCACACTCATCTCGTACCATCTCATTAATCAGGCTTGGATAGTGTCTGCAATCTTCTGGTCGGTCTAAGTAAATGCTGCATGTGTACTTGGCTTGAGCCTTGGTGTCTTTCGTCGGAACCAGCTCTAGAAAAGGGCAGCGAGTTAAACGTTCGCCAGATTCAGGGTCGAACCAGATCTCGCTTCCTCGAACATATTCAAAGATGTCTGGGTTGAACAACTCCCACAAATCGATCTCTTCTTGAGTCGCGGCAAGGTCGCCATCTCCGTATTTGATACAGCATTTTCCGCATTGATTACAATCTTTCATTATCGACTTCATAAGTTGGTGAGCTTTTATCATTTTACCACTGATAGGCGTGGCACGTTGATTTTGTTGTTCATGGTTAAGCCGTTACGGGCGGGAACTTGGAATAGCGGTACTTAAAATCAATTTATCTATGAACCGCCACTCCAATCAAAGCTGTAAACAGTGATACAATTTGCGCCTCTCACGTTATTCAAGCAAAGGCATCAAAATGAGAACCGTATACACCACCGAAGGCAACATTAACGCAAAGAAACAAAAAGAGGCTTACCCAAAGCTCGCTTTATGTGACAAGTGCGTTGGTGACTATGTGGTTATCGAGCAAGGTGAACGAACTTACAAGCCTTGTGCTAAATGTGGTGCCGACGATTAATGCGCCTTGATAAATACCTATGTAAAAGCACTGACCTAACCAAGCCTGAAGCGATTGAACGCATCCATAATGGCGAGGTGAACGTAAACAGTGAAACAGTTACTGATGAGTCAGCCCAGGTTCATGAAAGCAACACCATCTTGTTAAATGGCACGCCGCTTAAGTTGCGTGAATTTCGTTACCTCCTGATGCACAAGCCTGCGGGTACCATCTGCTCTAATGTCGATGAAGTTTATCCTTCACTGTTCAAATACATCGAGATAGACAAAGCATCAGAACTGCACATCGCAGGGCGCTTAGATGCAGACACTACTGGCTTAGTTTTGATTACCGATGATGGGCGATGGTCATTCAATATCACGCTGCCCACCAAGTCATGTAAGAAGGTCTATCGCGTGACATTGTCACGAGATATCAAAGACGATGTTGCTGATAAGTTCAAAGCGGGCATTCAATTGCAGGGCGAACAAAAGCCGACGCGTCCGGCAGAGCTTGAAGTGATTACCAGTAAAGAAGTGCTGTTGACCATAACTGAAGGCAAGTTTCATCAAGTGAAACGAATGTTTGCTGCGGTAGGGAATCGAGTTGTTGGCCTACACCGTGAACAGATTGGTGATGTTCGTTTAGATGTTGAAGCAGGCCAGTGGCGTTATCTAACTAAAGCCGAAGTCGACTCATTTCAGCAAGGCTATGAATAAGAGCTCGGAATAAACGCCGTAACCACTTAAAGCGTTCAGCGTGTCAGGAGCAGAATATCAACACTATAAGGATGTAGGATGGAAAACCTCAAAGTCTCAGAAACTAAGTCTTTTGTACCCGCGAAAGACTTCGATTTATCCAAGCGTTTTTACCAGTCAATCGGCTTCGAAGTGATGTCTGAATTTCACGATATCGCCTATCTGCGTCACGGCAGTTGTGCGTTCCTTCTGCAAAATTTTTATGAACCTGCGCACTGTCACAATTACATGATGCACTTGCTGGTTGAAGACGTAAAAAGTTGGTATCAACACATCCAAAACTCTAATGTAGTGTCGGAATTTGAAGTTACGGTTTCCGATTGAGCTTGAATTTGTAACAGACTCGCGCGCATCTTCCCAATATCAAAACAATCCTTGGAGTATTTAGAAATGTTGTTTTCTAGTCTGTCTAAACCATAGGTTCATGGCTCCGAGTTATGTTCTGAACTGCTCAATTTCTTAACCGAGCATAAGAGTGATTTCGAAGAAAAGTTAATCCCTGATCTGTCATACATCGATGATATGGCACATGTGGTGAACGGTATCAAAATCAAAGGCGTTCTCCACATCAATGCGAATCAATACCGACTTCAATATTCGTTTGATTGGGAGCGGTTTCTAGGCTGTTCAGATAGAAACGAAACCGGTGTAGAGAATGGAAGTGTTCTATTCACTCTTGAGGACGATAACGTTCTTAATATCAACTTCCCAAACTACGGTTCTCGAGACACTAGCGATGAGCTCTAGTCGGTTTTTCGTGCGTGTTATACAGAAGGAACAACAATGATAACTATCGAAAGGCTTGAAGATTCACATGTGGCGTTAGTTCAGGCCATCCAACTCGCCGATGAACAGGTTAAGTTCGCTGGTACAGCTGCAGAGTTTTTATTAGACGGCAGTGAAACGACGCACTTGCACGTGATTAAGTCTGATAACGAAGTTGTGGGTTTCTTTAAGCTGGATATCGCTTACGCAGAGCACTACGAATTCTGCCCTGAAGGAAGCATTGGCTTGAGAGCTTTTGTGCTTGATAAAAACCAGCAAGGTAAAGGTTTAGGAACAGGCACGGTGAAGGCTTTGTTTCCGTATTTAAAAGCGAATTACTCAGCGTATGAGTCGATTTACTTAACTGTGAATTGCAAAAATCCGGCAGCATTCAACTGTTATAAGAAAGGCGGCTTCGAAGATATCAATCAACAGTATTTAGGTGGCGCAGCAGGCCCGCAATTTATCATGCGCGGTCGAATTGCTTAGTAATAAATTATTGATGAGAAACACCTGCACAGCTGTATGCAGGTTGAGAGTCTTAAAGAACACGAGAAGGAAATTTGATGAAGGTTCAATATCTTGAAGTGGTTACCCCAGAGGTCGATGTCGTTTGTGCAACATACGCTCAGCTCTACAACGTGAAATTCAGTGGTGCAGATGTGAACCTTGGTGGGGCGCGCACTGCAAAGCTATCTAATGGCGGGGTAATTGGCATTCGAGCACCGCTTCGTGAAACTGAAGAACCAACTGTTCGTCATTACACGTTGGTTGAGGATATTCAGTCTGCAGTAAATGCCGCCGAGAAACTAGGCGCCGAAGTTGCGGTGCCGCCAATGGAGTTACCACGTCACGGGATGTGTGCCATTGTCATTCAAGGTGGCGTCGAGCTCGGATTCTGGCAGTTATAAATGATGTATACCTTTTAGATTGTGACGGACGAGATACTACGATTTATGATGCGACACCTAGTGTCTTTACCTGCTTCATGGCATCATTCCACGCAGCTAAAACCCCAACAAGGTATGTTATGAAACAGAATATTGTCCACATTGCACTCGTGGTAAAAGACTACGATGAAGCGCTTGATTTCTATGTAAACAAGCTTAAGTTTGATCTCATCGAAGACACGTATCTGCCAGAAGAAGATAAGCGCTGGGTTGTTGTTGCTCCACCAAATTCAACCGGTGTGAGCCTGTTACTTGCTAGAGCTTCCAAGCCAGAGCAACTCGATTTCATCGGCAACCAAGCTGGTGGACGCGTATTCCTATTCTTAAACACCGATGACTTCTGGCGTGATTACGAACGTATGACGTCTTTGGGCATTAACTTTGTCCGAGAGCCTAAAGAGCAAGGCTACGGCACCGTTGCTGTGTTTGAAGATCTTTACGGTAACTTGTGGGATCTGCTTCAGTTAAATCCTGAACACCCTATGGCTAACAGGTAGATAAGCTTAGCCCACAACCATCGGGTGTTGCGTATTACAAAATGTCGGTTCATTGGGAGTAACGCTTCTTTGTCGCTAGGTTAACCCTCCGCACCGCTCAATCATCAACTTAAGTTAAGGAAGCTTATCGTGGAAGAAATCAAAGGCATTCTGCAATTCATGGTCGAAATTGAACAATTAAAGGATGTTCATCGACAGACGAAACCAGTTGGATTGGACCGATATGAAAACTCGGCCGAGCACAGTTGGCACGTCTGTTTGAGCGCTCTTATGTTGAAAGACTATGCCAATGAAGAAATCGATATTACCCGAGTAATGAAGATGTTGCTGATTCATGACCTTGGGGAAATCGATGCGGGAGATACCATCATTTATGCCAGTGAAACCGAAGAAAACAAGCTCAAAGAGAGAAACTGCGTCGAGCGCTTGCTGAAATCATTGCCGAGCCATTCAAGAAGCGAGTATTTGGATTTATGGCTTGAGTTCGAAGCCGGTGAGTCACCGGAAGCTAGATTTGGTAAGGCGATCGATAGAGTGCCGCCTTTGCTTCATAACATCCATGGTGGTGGTCATAGCTGGAAGAAGCACAACATATCCAAAGACAAAGTCCTGACCTTCAATGGCGAGCGTATTTCTAAAGGCAGTCGTGCCTTATGGAAAGAGCTAGAAGTGCAGCTTGAAGGTGCTGCGGACAAAGAGCTATTAAAGTAAAAGTTAATTTCGTACCTAAGCGTAACAATAGCTTTAGCTGTTCAATGAGGGAAATCTCGATGGCAACTGATTCAAGATGCATGGCACTTACCTTGTGTCTCATTTCTTTCAAATAAAGATCTAGTGGACAACAATAAGTTCGAGAACCGAGTGATAAGTTGCTAGTATGCATCAACTTTATAAATATTGGTTGGCTTATATAAATGCTTGATAGTAAGTATATTAAACATCCTTATCACTGCGAACAGTGTAACGCACTTACCCCGCACCTTGCTGTTAACGCTTCCGATGCTGAATCTAAAGCGGACACTGAATCTGAAAAGAAACAATGGAAGCTAGGCGTGTTGATGGAGTACCTGATGACGTTATTGTTTAAAGGTGACCATAATGTTCCCGGTTTTTATGTCGACAGTGATTACGAATACCAGTGTGAAAAGTGTGGGACTAAGTCGTGGCACTGATTGGGGATGAAAATTTGATTCAACCTTAATTTTTTGAGCTCTAACCCCGAAATCAACTCGCTTAAAGAACTCGTTTGCTTTAAGAATTAGTGAGTTTCAGTCAGGCGTATTATTCCAATTTTGTTATAGAGGACAAACGAGTGATATACCCAAAAGCTTTAAATATTGGTGACAAAATCGGATTTTTCTCACCGTCATCGCCCGCAACGGTCTTTGCACCTAATCGATTTGCTCGTGCTAAACGTTATTTGGAAAAGCAGGGCTTCATTCTAGTTGAAGGTTTGTTAACTGGAGAGTCAGAAGGGTATCGTTCTGGTTCCATTCAAGCGCGAGCCGAAGAACTCAATCAGCTCATTCGAGATCCTGACGTGCGCTGCATTATGTCGACCATTGGTGGTAACAACAGTAACTCACTGTTGTCATACATCGATTATGATGCCCTTAGAGACGACCCTAAGATCATCGTCGGCTATTCAGATGCCACAGCATTACTGTTAGGCATCTACGCCAAAACTGGATTGGTGACTTTTTATGGCCCTGCACTTGTTGCGTCATTTGGTGAGTTCCCGCCATTAGTCGACGAAACCTTCCAATCGTTTACTGACATCTTATGCTCGGATTCAAGCCAACATCAGTACACGATGCCTGAGAGTTGGACGGACATTAAACACGATTGGGAAACTCAAGACTCTGCAAAGCCAGTTTACAATAACGAATGGCACTTCATGGGAAGAGGTCAAGTAAGCGGTCGCGTGATTGGCGGCAACCTGAGTACGATGGCCGGGATTTGGGGCAGCGAATACATGCCAGAAATTCAGTCTGGCGATATTCTGCTTATTGAAGATTCACTAAAAGGCATTGAAGCGGTCGAGCGTTCATTCGCGCACTTATTGGCTTGCGGAGTATTCGATAAAGTAGGCGCTATTGTACTCGGCAAACATGAGTTGTTTGATGACAAAGGGACAGGGCGAACACCACTCGATGTACTTCTTGAAGTGCTGAACGGTAAAAATGTCCCGATCCTGTATGGCTTCGACAGTTGTCACACCCATCCCATGCTAGTCACGCCACTAGGTGTGCAAGGCACTATTGATTTTGATGACCAAACATTCAAGCTTCAAAGCCAATGGTTAGCGTCGAGTTAACCTAAACTGATGATAATAAGACGCATTAGAAAAGTGATCCTCTCTGCAAACTGAGAATCGAATCGCGTCTATACTGACATGGGTTACGTCGCTGATTTTAGAAGTGGCGCTATGAATGTAAGTTTGATTAGGTTAAATCTCTGAGGTGACGATGAAAAAATTACTACCACTATGCGCCATTTTACTCTCTGCATCATTTTTAGCTGCGGCTTCTGATGGTTTGATTAAATACCAAAGTAATTACTCAGTTAAAGAGACCGCTGACCGCTTTGAAGAACTCGCTATAAGCAAAGGTTTGACATTGTTTGCGCGAATTGACCATCAGAAAAACGCGAGTAAGGTCGATCTTGAATTGAGACCAACGGAAGTCATCATCTTTGGTAACCCGAAAGTAGGGACACCATTAATGCAATGTGCTCAAGAAGTCGCGATCGATTTACCGCAGAAGGTGTTAGTCACTGAAGATTCAAATAAGAAAGTATGGTTGTCTTACAACGATCCTAATTACTTGGTAGAGCGTCACGCGATCAATGGCTGTGACGAGGTCGTTAAGAAAGTATCGGGTGTACTAAGCAAGCTATCAGAAGCGACAGTGGCGAAAAAGAAAGCGAAATAACCAAGACCAATTAGCACTCATTAAGACTATTAATGGGTGCGACTTGACGAGGATATAGCTTCCCAATCAACGTTTGGCTGCATTGACAACTAAGCAACAATATATAAAAGTAGTTTTATGAAACTGAATTTAGCGCCATCTAACCAACGAATTATCATCATTCCATAAGAATGGTGGGATTGTTGATGCGCTTTGTTTATCGAACCCACCCGTAAGGTGGGTTTTTTGTCGCTGTCTTATGGGTTTTATCTGAATAGAGGAAGTCATATGAAAAAGATCGCGGTTTTTGGTAAGCCTGGGAGTGGAAAGTCCACAGTCAGCAAGGCGTTAGCACTAGCTACAGGGATAGAGCTTCACCAGTTGGACTCTATTGTTTACAAGGCCAACGGAGAGTTTGTTGAACGTGAAGTATTTGAGGAGGCTCATGAGAGCATACTTAAGTCAGAAAGCTGGATCATCGATGGTTTTGGCCCTCTAGGCTCGTTCAACACACGTTTAGATGCAGCTGATACCTTGGTTTATATCGACATTCCTTATTCAACTAGCTACTGGTTTGTAACCAAGAGAATGCTCAAAGGTTTATTTGTTAAACCTGAAGGCTGGCCTGCTGGAAGCTCAGTGATAAAAGGCACGATACAAAGCTATAAGACACTACAACTGTGTCCTAAATTTTGGAATGACGACTTTAGAGCGCAGTTAGAATTGCGCGCTAAAGAGAAAGAGGTTTACATCATCAGAAGCGTGACTGAATTGAATAACTTTGTTCACCAACACTTCACTTAACAGTCGAGAGTTTACTTTTCTTTAAAACGCTCTTACTTACTCATAACTTCATGAAAATATTTAGATTTAACTCTACGTGTGGCATATTTGCCATATGTTTAGTTTGTGCTTTGAGTTAAGGAGATAGATATTATGTATGGAAGTGAGAAGGCGAGAGCGTTCTGTAGTAACTGTAAGGAACTGACACTGCACAAGTACACTATGTTCAGTAACCAAGCCGAAAAAGCGCCACAACATGAAAAGAAGCCAGGGTTGCTTGGAATGATTTTATCGTCGCTAGCTTCAAGTGGCGGAAACGGTGACTATAAATGTACAAAGTGTGGAACCAATTTACGTACACCGGACAACCTTGATTAGCCTTTAACCTACTTAATACTTCAACATTCTTCTTCTTTAATTATCCGTTTTCATTTGATAATAATTCAAATTGTACCGTATTTTTCATTGAATGAACTTCTAGTAGCCTATGCGAATAGTTAATTATTGGGCATTCAAATGACACAGTATCAGTTCCAACAAGGGCATATTCGTCCACCTTCAGAAGCGGATAGCTTATTGATTCGCACCACCCAAGGTTGTCCTTGGAACAAATGTAAATTCTGTACGCTGTTTGAGGGGATGGAGTTTGCAATTCGTCCCGTTGAAGAGATTAAGAAAGACATTTGGGCTGCGAAAGCATTCTATAAGAACCGTAAATTTGAGACCTGTTTTCTGCAAGACGGTGATTCATTCACTATGGATACCGAAGACTTGCTGGATGTGTTGAATACACTCAAACAAGCCTTCCCAGAGTTAAAGCAGATCAGCTCTTATGGACGAGCGCAAAGCATGACTAAGAAGTCGCCTGAAGAGATGAAAGCCATCTGTGATGCAGGGCTCAACATGCTTTATTGCGGTATGGAATCGGGTTCTATTGATGTTCTCAAATTGATGAAAAAAGGCATTACTCCGAAATCTATTTTGAAATCGACCGAATACGCGAAGCAAGCGGGTATGAAGATGATGACCTTCATTATCCTTGGCTTGGGTGGTAAAGAATATTCGGCGCAGCATGTTGAAGAAACGGCGGCCTTACTTAACCAAATCAACCCAGATGAAATACGCATTCTGTCGCTTGCTGTGAAGCCTGGAACCGAATTGGATGAACTGGTGCAGAATGGAGAGTTCACGCCACTTAGCGAACGTGAAATGCTTGAAGAACAATATCAATTGATCAGTAAACTAAACCGCGTGACGGGCAACTATGGTAACTATCACGGTATTAATTTGTTGATGGAACTGAACGGACAGCTGCCACAGGATAAAGCGAAGTTCTTAGCGACAATAGACCGTTTCAATATGATGAGTGAGAATGACCAGAATAACTTTATCTTGGGACGTCGCATTCATTACTACGCCGCATTGAAAGACATGGATAACCAACTTATGTACGATTCTGTACAAAGAGAGCTTAATCGCATTCAAAAGCAAAATCCCGATGAACTCGACAATGTGTTTTACCAACTCCGTCAACGCATGATCTAGCAGCAAGGACTAATAACATGAATAACCTCGTTAACTGGCAAATCAGAAATGAAAATCCGGAACATCGATCTTTGGAAAACGGCGTGCTGACGATGCAAGTGCAAGAGGGCAATATCTTTGGTGCGGGTTCAGCTGATGTTGATAATATCTTCGTTCATCCAGTATCTAGCTCGGATTACAGCACAGAAGTGACGGTTCAATTAGATCCAAACCTCGCATTTGAACAAGCTGGGTTAGGTATTTACTGGGATAACGACAACTACATTAAAGTGAGCAAAGAGATGTTCATGGGCGAGCGTTCATTGGTGTTCGTTGTAGAACAAAATGGTCAGCCACATATCAAGGAACGTCTGTTGTTTAGTGAATCTAGTGTGTCGGTAAAGCTCGTCAAACAAGGCGGAAAAGTCAGCGCTCATTTCCGCCCGTTAGAAAAACAACAATGGCAGGAAGTGATCACGTTTGATTCGTTAGTAGGCAGTGAACAGGGTGTGATGCTTTATACGTTCAGTGGCAGTAAGGCGACGCCTAATTTCGCCAAATTTAGTGGCTTCAGTTTGTCTGACGCCTAATAATTTGTCTTACGCTGAATAAGCTTGCTTAGCGTATAAAAAAACGGACCGATATTGCTACCGGTCCGTTTTTAAATTCTTCAAGTCAAAGCGCTTATGCACAGCACTTCTTGTATTTCTTACCGCTGCCGCAAGAACATGGGTCGTTACGGTTAGGGGTCTTTTCAAACGTCATCGTTTTTGGCTTGTTCAGTAGAGTATCAAGCTCGATGGTGTTCTCTTCTTTGTCTGCGTCGACTGTAACAGTAACGAAGATAGAATTTTCAGCGGCTAGCGCTTCAAGTTCTGCTTTGCGCGCTTCAGTTTGAACCATTACTGCGATTGGAGATTCTTCGGTACCCGCTTTTACATCGCGGTTTACGTTGTAGCCAGCAAGAACGTGGTTCTGTCTTGTTTCGATACGGCCTTTGAAAAATAGTTTCGACATTGGGTACTCATTAAAAATGTTGAATGGCGCTATTTTTAACGGCGATAGCGCAATGGAGCGGGGATTATACGCATATATTGCAATTGATAAAGCAGTGATGTGAGCAAACACTGTTTGGTTTTTGTTTGCTAGTAACGGTTTGTTCTCTAGCTTTGCTTCTATTCGACAAATTTCGAAATTCAAGACAATAAAATTGCCCTAAATAGGCTTATGAATGATAAATTCAAAATATTTATCGAAACAAAGAGATAGTGTATGAAGTTAGATGCCATCCTGTGGGATTACGATGGAACCTTAGTCAATTCCGTTCCAAAGAATATCGCAATCACAAAAGACATTATCTCTTTAGTCGCGCCACACTTGTCAGGCGACAACTTACCTAAATATTTGCTTAGCGAAGCGCTTTATCATGAAGCCAACCACGGGGCTAAAAACTGGCAAGCCTTATATATCGACTATTACGGCTTATCACACGATGAAATGTTGATCGCTGGTGGAATGTGGGCAGAGCATCAAGAGAAAAACCAAACAGCCGTCGCCTTGTTTGAAGGAATGGAAACCGTGGTTAATCAGTTTGCTCATCTTCCACATGGGATCTGCTCTCAAAACTCTCAATTGAATATTCGTGGTGTACTCGACAGTTATGGCATCGGCGATTTGTTTAAATCGGTCGTGGGCTATGACGATGTCTCGAACGGCAACCAAAAACCCCATCCATTTGGTGGTGTGAAATGTGTCGAGAACATATTTGGCGCCGATCCGACTAACGAGCTTTGTTTGATGTACATCGGTGACCATGAAGCGGACACACAGTTTGCTCGCAATATTGAAGCCGCGCTGGGTAACAATGCAAAAGTGATTGCCGTAGCCGCAGGTTATAGCCGATCGGAGCCTGAAAATTGGCAAACCAAGCCGGACTACATTGCTAACAGTGTCGATGATCTTTTAACGATCATTAGCAAGTACGCATAACGAAGCAGACATTTAAAAATCACCACACGTAAATAACTTTAAGGAAGAATAATGACACCAAAACAAGTGGTATTGGGATTTTGGGATGCAATGCGCAGTAATGATTTTGCAAAGGCAGGTGAATGGTTAACCGCAGATTTTGAAGGCTATTGGCCGCAGTCGTCTGAATTGACGTTAGGGCGCGACAACTTCACTGCAATCAATACTGAATACCCAGCCAATGGTGTTTGGGAATTCACGCTCAATTCGATTGTCTGTGAAGGTGATACGGTAGTCACGGACGTTTCGGTCACTGACAGTGTGTTGAAAGGCCGAGTGATCACCTTTCACACGGTGGTTGACGGTTTAATTCAAAAGCAAACTGAGTTTTGGCCAGACCCATTCGAAGCGCCGGCGTGGCGATCGCAGTGGGTTCAGATCGTATCGAACAATTAGTTTGTATCGATACGATCAGTTTGTCACGAACAATCAGGTTGCACAGAATAAGTAAACATTAGGAGGTTTCATTGAGCAAGGTAGTGGTTGTAACCGGCGGAAGCCGAGGCATTGGCGCAGCAACGTCTAAATTGTTGGCCAGTAAAGGCTATGCTGTATGCGTTAACTTCATACACAATGAGTCGCGAGCTGAAGATCTAGTAGACGAGATTCGTGAACAAGGCGGAACCGCGATAAGCGTGCGTGCGGATGTGTCTGTTGAATCGGATGTGAAATCTTTATTTGAGATTGCTCGTAATAAGCTAGGTCCAGTGACGCACTTGGTCAATAATGCCGGGATCTTGTTTACCCAGTCACCGTTGGTTGATATTGAATTGGATCGGTTTGAAAAGGTGATGAAATCCAACGTATCAAGCTGCTTTCTGTGCAGTAAAGCCTTTATCAAACAAGCCGATGGCGCGGGTTCGATTGTGAATGTATCGTCTGCCGCTTCTCGTACTGGCGCACCGTTTGAGTATGTGGATTACGCAGCATCGAAAGGTGCGATGGATTCACTCACCAAAGGCTTATCGCTTGAATTAGCTTCACGCAATATCCGAGTGAATGGCGTAAGGCCAGGTTGTATTTATACTGAGATGCATGCAGACGGCGGAGAGCCAGATCGCGTAGACAGACTAGCTTCGCAGTTACCGTTACAACGAGGTGGCACACCAGAAGAAGTCGCGAACTCTATCGCGTGGTTATTATCAGACGAAGCTTCGTATGTCACCGGCTCGTTTATTGATATTGCAGGCGGTCGATAGGGCACGTTTGCCTTTACACTAATATAAACAAGTTACAACCATCAACACGCAACAAAAGTACCTAACTAAAAGAACGAAACTAAGAGTACAACCATGAAAAACTATTTTGAAAGCCCGTTTGTTGGAAAGTCACTCAAAGAACAAGTGACCAACCCGAACATCATCGTGGGCGAGCACAGCTATTACTCGGGTTACTACCATAACCACAGCTTTGATGACTGTGCGCGTTACCTATTACCGGATAGAACCGACATCGATAAGCTGATCATTGGCAGCTACTGCTCGATTGGTTCTGGCGCCGTGTTTATGATGGCGGGCAACCAAGGCCACCAAAACCAGTGGGTGAGTACCTTCCCGTTTTTCTATCAAGACGATGAGAAGTTTGAAGGTGCGATAGACGGCTTTGAACGCTCTGGTGATACCGTGATTGGTAACGATGTGTGGATTGGTACAGAAGCCATGATCATGAGTGGTGTTAAGGTTGGTGACGGAGCCATCATCGCAAGTCGAGCGGTTGTGACTAAAGATGTCGCGCCATACTCGATTGTCGGTTCAAACCCAGCACGCCATATCCGTTATCGTTTCAATGAGACTGAAATCGCTCAGTTGCTAGAAATGAAATGGTGGGAATGGAGCGAAGAACAAATCAAAGGCGCAATGTCGCTAATGTGTTCTTCAGACATTGGTGGTTTGTACCATTATTGGAAAGGATTCTTGAAGCCTTAAATTGTCGTTCACAGATGAAATGTGAATGGTGAGAACGAGATTAAATTTAACAAATTACTCAATAATCTGATTATGGCAATGCGATTGTGATACGAGTAACTTATTGATTGTAAAGATATTGAATAGTATGGCATGTCGCATTAGCGTGGTGGATGAATTGGAAGGGTATTATGATTAGTTGCAACGATTACGATTATATTGAGATTGTGTGTATGCACCGATACCCAATCAAATTAACGCTGAAATCTGGCGAGCAGATTGAATGTGTCGGATTAGATACTCAACGCAATGATAGCCGTGAAGAGTGCATTAAGGTCAGTATTCAAGGTGTAGAACAACTTGTCGTACTCACAGACCTTTCCACACTAGAAGTTTGTGTCGACAACCCTCATTTTCAGCAGATTTCATTCAAAACGTCATAGGCTTTCAAATGAATAACACCATAGAACAATGCTATTGCACCGCATGCCGAGAAGATACACAGCACGTTGTGGTGTTGGTCAGAAAGACGAGTGCGTTTGCAGAGAAACCTAACCAAAAGCGAAGCGAGTTTTGGGCAGGCATGATAAAAGGTTGGTTCCTTGGCCCGTTTGTCGCGTCAATGGATGAGTTTTCTCGTCACCTTGTCTGTGAAAAATGTGGCCATAAAGAGATACAAGATTAGCATCGTTATCTTATAAAACATTGGATTCAATACAGTTAGATCGTCAATTGGCTTAGGAATAGAACGAATGAAAGTTGAAACGATAGAAGCCGTAAAGGCGTATGGTTTTTCAGTAAGAACCACCAATACCGATGAGATGGACCCAGCAAGAGCCAAGATAGGGCAATTGTGGCAGGGCTTTTTTGACCAAGCATTTCCGAAATTAACGCCGGATTCAAAAGTGTACGGTGTCTACACTAATTACGAGTCTGATTTTACGGGTGAGTTTGATGTTATCGCGTGTGCTAATGCGTTAACGGCTCAAGACTTAAATAATCTTATTGAAACCAAGATTGAAGCAGGCAAATATCTGACGTTTTCTGCTGAAGGTGAACTTCCTCAAGCGGTCATCGATCTATGGGGTGAAGTGTGGGCGTATTTCAGCGCTGCTGACTGCCCACATGTGAGAACTTACACGACAGATTTTGAACTATACAAAGGTGAAACTGAAGTCGAGATTTCGATAGCGATTCAGTGATCAGGTTAAAATGAACAAAAGGCTTAGCTTAGACTGTGTTTGCCAGTTAAGAGACAGTAGTTACCGGTAAAGAGACAACGGAATCCCAGTTAAGCCTTTGAATATCTGTTCTTTACAAAGAAGATACAGTGTCACGTAACTACTTTAATACCTAGGAATTATCTATTCCAGAATTCCCCTAGATCACCCTAGATACCCTTAAGTCACCCAAAATTCTCTTAAGTTATCCAAACAGACAATCTTGCTTGGTTTCATTCCACAAAGGGTATTGCTTCATGACTTGGGTGTAGAGCTTACTTTCAAGGTGCGCTCTTAACCAACGTCCTACGTTTTGATATTCCGATTTCACAAACCACTTCTTTTCGACTCGCACAAACTGACTGACGAAAGGCATCACCGCAAAATCGGCCAAGCTTGGGTTTTCTCCAAAAAAGTAGGGCTGATCGGTAAGTCGCACTTCTAACTGCTTAATGAAGGTTTCGCAGGCTTGTCGGCGTTGTTCAACATCGATGTTTCGGTAACGAACCGATGCACGATACCTTTCTAAGTGACCAATAAATTCTTCATCGTTGGTTTTAATGAGCTGCTGAACTTGTTCGCTAAGCGTTGGATTGCTTGAACGCAGAAGATCTTGAGGATCGTTTTGTTGAAGTGACCAGTTCATCAC
Organism: Vibrio sp. 10N.222.51.C5; assembly: GCF_041474575.1. Classification (NCBI taxonomy): domain Bacteria; kingdom Pseudomonadati; phylum Pseudomonadota; class Gammaproteobacteria; order Vibrionales; family Vibrionaceae; genus Vibrio; species Vibrio sp. 10N.222.51.C5. The sequence continues at coordinate 81,999 of NZ_JBFRUJ010000015.1, read as the reverse complement.
ATCCAAGCTCTGTTCAATGACTTGTCCATTGGGTAACACCAATACAGGCACTGTTCCTTTTGGCGAACTGGCCAATAGTTCGCTAGGCTTGTCTTTGGTAACGATTTCTCGAAGTAACACTTTTTGCTGTGATAGTGCGATGCCCATTCGTCCGCGCATTGCATAAGGGCAACGGCGTAAAGAATAAAGGATAGGTAGATCGGATTCGTTCGGCATTATTGAGGTCATTTAGTTTGAAAAGTGTTGTACGGTGGTAAAGAGATCGTGATGTGGGTAGAATACGCGGCTTAAAAATTATAAGTAAGTGAGCGACTTCAAAAATGAGCAGAAAAATTGAGTTATTAGCCCCAGGTGGCGATGTAGAAGCGATAAAAGCCGCCATCGTAGCGGGTGCTAATGCAGTTTATTGTGGTTTAGACACATTCAACGCTCGTAACAGAGCCTCTAACCTGTCGTTAGACGAATTGAATGGTGTGATTCGCCTTGCTCATGAATACGGCTGTGAAGTGTTCCTGACTCTTAACGTTGTGCTACTGGAGCACGAGACTAAGAGCATCACCAAACTGCTGAACCAGCTTGTGAACACCAAAGTGGACGGCATCATTGTTCAAGACTTGGGTTTATTCAACCTGGTTAAGAAGCATTTCCCATCGTTAGACGTTCACGCGTCGACTCAGTTAACTACGCACAACGAAGGTCAGATTAAGTTCTTGTCTAAGATTGGCGCGACGCGCGTTAACTTGTCTCGTGAGTTGAACCTGCCTGAAATCAAGATGCTGACGGAAGTGGCACACGATCACGACGTATTAACCGAAGTGTTCGTACACGGCGCTCTGTGTATCGCATTCTCTGGTCAATGTTACTCAAGCTCAGTAAGTGTGGGTAACTCAGGTAACCGTGGTCGTTGTAGCCAAGCGTGTCGTGATGAGTACGAAATCACCAACGCGGGCAACAAGTTCCCACTTAACCTGAAAGATAACTCAGCTTACTACGACCTACCTGAATTGGTTGATGCGAAAGTCGACTCATTGAAAGTAGAAGGCCGTATTAAAGGCGCACACTACGTTTACACTGTGGTAGACACATGGCGTAAACAGATTGATAGCTTTGTAGAAAGTGGTTTGTTGATCGAAGACGATTCGAACCTGCACAAAGTATTCAACCGTGATTTCACCAACTCTTTCCTAAAGGGCAACCTAACGAAAGACATGTTCATCGATAACCCGCGCGACAACAGCATGAACTACGCTGTTGAAAAAGCGACGGAGCAGAACAACGAAATCTCAGTTGTACAGATTCAAGAAGTGACCAACGAACTTCACCAAGCGAAAGACGTTCTTGGTAACGAAATGCGTGACAAGATCGAGTTCCTTGATATTCGCAAGACACCAGTAGCACTGTCGTTCAGCGCAAAAGTGGGTCAACCATTTACGGTGACTGTGAACACGCCAAAAGAGAACTTTACTCTTCAATCTAAATCGCTATTGAAAGCGGTTGAAGAGAAGGCGATTACTCAAGAGCTACTTGAGAAGCGCTTCAAAAACGTGAAGAGTGCAGTTCACACGCTAGAAAGCCACGACTTCAGTGAAGTGGATGCAGGCTTGTTGATTCCTCTAAAAGAAGTTTCAGACCTAAAAGACGAGATCGACTTCATTCTGAACGGCTCTGTGGAAGTGATTAAGCACGTTGAAGTGCCAGCACTGCCTCAGCACCCTAAAGTGAACGAGAAGCCGACTATGTCGATGCTTATCGCCGATGTAGAAGACTTACACCTGTGTGACGTGACTGACGCGGATGTTTACTTCAAACTTCCAGAAAGCTTCAAGAAGCGTTGTAACAAGTACATCGACATCTTGGCAGCAAACCCACGTTTGATTCCTTGGTTCCCAGCGGTATTGATCGGTAAAGATTACGACGAAGCGGTTCGTATTCTTGAAGAGATCAAGCCAGCTCGCATCGTAACCAACAACACGGGTATTGCTTACAAAGCTTACGAGATGGGTATTGAGTGGGTTGCAGGCCCGTTCATGAACACGACCAACTCTCACGCACTGGTTACTCTGAAAGAAGAGCTGAACTGTGCAGGCGCATTCATTTCGAACGAGATCAACAAAGGTCAGATTCGTCATATTCGTCGCCCAGAGAACTTCAAACTGTTCTACAGCATTTACCACCCAATCTTGATGATGACCAGCCGTCAGTGTTTCTTCCAAAGAACCGTGGGTTGTAACAAGCCAAGCATCGAAGCAGGTTGTATGTTGAAGTGTGAGAAAGCGACCACGATTACCAACGTGAAAGGCATCTCTTTTGCGGTTGATAAACAGAAGGGTGGCTACCCAAGCATTTACAACCACGAGCAGTTCTTGAACCACGACGCAGTAACTGACTTCTCTGGTCTGTTCGACGAGTTCTTCATTGACCTAACCAACATCGGTGCAGGTTCTAAAGAAGTGAAAGACAAAGTTGAGCTTATCAAGCATTTCGAAGCGCTACTGAACGGCGTTGAAGGTTCACAACAGAACCTAGAGCAGATGGTTGAAGTTCGAACTAATGCTCAGTACGTGCAAGGTCTATAGCGTACAAGGTTTATAGGGTTCAATGTCTATGGGCTGTAAGGCTTATAGGTTCTAACGCAAAGAGCGTTCAAGGTTTAAACGCTCAACCGCTTATCAGCACTCTGAACCAATAAACAAAAGGCCACTCAATCGAGTGGCCTTTTTAATGTCTGAAACTTTCTGAATCTTTCTCAACCAACGAATACGTTATTCTGTCACGGCTTCTTGTTTGAAGCATGGGCTTTTCAACGTGTTCATCTTTTCGATTTCATTGGTTAAGCGCAGCGAGAGCAAGGCTTTCTGGTTCGAAGCAAAATCAAACATCACGATAGTCGCAGTGCCAACGGTCGTCAGTTTCTGTTGAGCCTTACTGACAATCGCGTATTCCATGGTGAATCGGTCATCTTCAATATCGGTAACACGTGAGCCGACCATCAAGGTATCTGGATACGTGACTGGGCGGAAATACTTACAGTAAGTGTCACCAAGAACAGGACCAACTTTGGTAATCGCCATCTCTTCCATCAGCTCGACGTGCTTGAAAAAATCTAAGCGAGCGGTTTCGAAATAGCGAAAATATACAGCGTTGTTAACGTGATTGAGTGCGTCCATTTCTCCCCAAGCGACAGGGATTTCTGTTACTACCGGGTAGTCAGATAATAGTGCTTCCATGCGAACTCTCTTATTGTTATGTAGGGATAAGTTGTTATTGGAATAAAAACCCTACCGCTAAATTAACAAAACTGCAACACGCGTGATTTAAGTTTTTGAAGCTTGAAACCACACAATGTCAGTGACTTAGTTGCACATCCACTCAATAGTTAGGCACTAAGGTGTTTGAATTGCAGCTCAACCAAGCGTTGGTACAATTCGCAGCTATTGATGAGAGACTGGTGGTCGCCGATGTCTACTAGTTGTCCTTTATCGAGCACCGCAATTTGGTCGGCGTGTTTAATTGTTGATAATCGATGGGCGATAATGATCGTCGTTCTGCCACGCATTAACTCTTCTAACGCTTGTTGTACGTGATGCTCACTTTCACTGTCTAGTGCGCTGGTTGCTTCATCCAACAATAGAATATTTGGATCTTTCAAGATGGCACGTGCGATAGCAATACGTTGTCTCTGCCCACCAGAAAGCCTTACACCACGTTCACCAAGAAAGCTGTTGTAGCCATCAGGTAGGTTTTGAATGAACTCGTGTGCGTGCGCTTTCTTCGCCGCTTCGATCACTTGCTCGTCTGTTGCCTGCGGGTTGCCGTAGCGAATGTTATGGAACACATCGTTACTGAACAGAGCAGGTTGTTGCGGTACCAATGCCATCTGCTTTCTTAGCTCGTTAGGATCAAACTGATTCAGTTCAACACCGCCTAAGGTGACCTTACCCACTTGTGGGTCGTAGAAACGTTGCAGCAGTTCGAACAGGGTAGTTTTACCTGCGCCAGACGGGCCAACCAGTGCCAACACTTTGCCTTCATGGGCAGTAAGCGTGAGGTTGCTTGTTGCGGGTTGGTCCGGTCTTGATGGATAACAGAAGGTCACATCATCAAATGCAACTTCTGGCGTTACGTTAGCAAGCGAAGTTGGATTCGCAACTGGCGCAACAATATGGCTTTCAACTTGTAGGATCTCGATTAATCGCTCGGTCGCACCTGCCGCGCGTTGCAGTTCACCCATCACTTCAGAAATCGTACCTAACGATGAAGCAACCATAATTGCGTAGAACACAAACGCCGCTAAGTCACCAGCCGACATAGTGCCGTTGATAACATCACTGCCGCCAACCCAAAGCATGCCTGCAATAGCACTAAATACAATCACGATAACGCCAGAAATAAGAATCGCGCGCTGTTTTACACGCTGGCGACCAATCTCATACGCCTTTTCCACTTCTACCGCGAATGATGCTTTCTCTTGCTCTTCTCGGCTGTAGCTTTGCACCGTTTTAATGTGCTCAATTGCCTCACCTGCGTAAGAACCCACATCAGACATGGAATCTTGGCTTTGGCGAGATAAAGCTCTTACACGACGCCCATAGACAAGGATCGGAATCAAGATAAATGGCACCGAGGCCAATACAATCAACGTCAGCTTAATATTGGTCGCAAACAGCATGATGATTGCACCAATACACATCAACGCGCTGCGCATCGCCATAGAGAACGATGAACCAATGATACTTTGAAGCAGAGTGGTATCCGTGGTGATGCGCGACATGATGTCGCCACTGCCGTTGGTTTCAAAGTAACTCGGGTGCAGCGTCACGACATGATTGAAAACCGATAAACGAATGTCCGCACTCACACGTTCCCCAACAGAAGAAACCAAATAGAAGCGGAAGAAGGTGCCAATCGAGATCAGCACGACCACCACCATGATGAATTGAATCGCGCTGCCTAAGTCTGACAACGATTGTTGGCTGAAGCCTTGGTCGATAAGAAGACGAATACCGTGTCCGACTGAAAGGGTTAAGCTCGCTGTGAAGATCAACGCGATCAACGCAGCAATAACACGACCTTTATAAGGCTGAATGAATTTACTCAGCTCAAACAAAATACTGAGGCTTTTTTTCTCAGGTTTGGGTTCTGGCGCTTGTTGAGTCGATCGCTGAGTCTGTCGCTGGTTCGAGTCGAGCGTAGAAGAGACATCGTTTTGCATATGACTGCCTTAATGTGTTGTCGCTTTAAAAATAGATGGCTTGTTGCTTGTTGCTTGTTGCTTATGGCTAATTGCTTTATGACTTATTGCCTGTACTGCGCGTTGTTCGCTGGGCAGTAATTGTTGTTGAGAATCGAACCCATTAAAGCATTTATTGCGCTGTGACGCTCCCTAGGAAACTCAATTTCCAATATTTCATCAACACTAAGTGAATAATTCGAAACGACCTTAAAGGAAAACTAAGCATTTTGATCCAGTCAGTTGGATAGGAAACCAAGCTATTTAACCCTAATTTTTATGCAAGTAAATTAGCGTTGATAGAAGAGTGCACACATAAACAAGCAACCGTGCGATGATTTATAAATTGATAGCAAAACGTTTGCTATCAATCTCGATATTAGCTTTATCAATGACTTGTAAGTTTTGGTTGTAAGACCAGTTATAGCGACTGTTTTTTGTGGAATATTTGTTACAAAAATTCAACAAAGTAGTTTTTTATACATTTTTCTTGCATAAAAACTCGGATTGAATAGAATAACCAACAAATGACAATTAATGCAGTATTGTGGCATGAGTATTCAAGTAAAGAGCATCAACAAATCATACGGTGATACCCAAGTTCTTCACGACATCAGTTTCGACTGTGAGAGTGGCGAAACCTTGGTATTGCTTGGCCCAAGCGGCGCGGGCAAGAGTTCATTACTGCGTGTATTGAACCTGCTTGAAATCGCGGACAACGGCGAATTAGACATTGCGAATGAGCAATTCGATTTTTCAAGCCAAATCCAAGAAAAGCAGGGGCTTAAACTTCGTCGTAAAGTCGGCATGGTGTTCCAGCAATACAACTTATGGCCACACATGACGGTGATGGAAAACTTGATTGAAGCACCAACCAAAGTGGCGGATTTGGATAAGCAAGAAGCGATTAAGCAAGCGCAAGAAGTCCTAAAGACACTTCAACTTGCCGACAAAGCAGACGCTTGGCCACTTCAACTGTCTGGCGGTCAACAACAGCGTGTTGCGATTGCACGTGCGCTGATGATGAAACCGGACGTGTTGTTGTTTGATGAACCAACAGCGGCGCTTGATCCTGAGATCACCAACCAAGTCGTGAGCATTATTAAAGAATTGAGCGGAACGGGCATTACCCAAGTGGTCGTAACGCACGAAGTCGATTTCGCGAAGAAGATTGCTAGCCACGTTCTGTACCTAGAGAAAGGGTACATCGTTGAACACGGCACCAGCGATTCATTCGTTAATCCGCAGACACCTGAGTTTGCCGAGTATTTGACTCATTAAGTAAGTCACTTATTAAAAGAAAGTTGACTCACTAGATTTAGCTAAACACAACATCAATTAAAACAATCAAATTATAAGAATGGCCACAGGCCGCTATTACACAGTATTCGGAGTAACAAAATGAAAAAGATTCTACTAGCTTCACTTATCGGCCTTGCTTCTTTTAACGCAGCGGCTAAAGAAGAAATCAAATTCGCGATGGAAGCAACGTACGCACCATTCGAATACATGGATGAGAACAACCAAATTCAGGGTTTTGACGTAGACTTAGCAAACGCACTTTGTGAAGAGCTGAAAGCAACGTGTACTTTCCACAACCAAGCATTCGATAGCTTGATCCCTGCACTTAAATTCAAACGTTACGATGCGGCTATCTCGGCAATGGACATCACAGAAGCGCGTCTTAAACAAGTGAACTTCTCTAACGCATACTACGATAACTCTGCAGCATTCATTTCTTTCGAAGGCAAAGTAGCAGACCAAGCAGCACTAGAAGGTAAGCGTGTTGGCGTTCAAAACGGTTCTACTCACCAGAGCTTCCTACTTGAGCAAATGACTGGCGTAACAGCGGTACCTTACTCAAGCTACCAAGATGCATTCATCGACATGAAGAACGGTCGTATCGATTCTGTATTCGGTGACACAGCCGTTGTAGCAGAATGGTTCAAGAAAGAAGACAACCTAACGTACGTTGGCGACCAAGTAACAAACCAAGAGTACTTCGGTAACGGCTTTGGCATCGCAGTAAACAAGAGCAACCAAGAACTTGTAGACCAGCTTAACGTTGCACTTGCAGCAGTAAAAGCGAACGGCGAATACGATAAGATCTTCAACAAGTACTTCGGTAAGTAATTTATGGAATTAACGGGTTACTCTTTAGGGCTCGTCGAAGCAAGCTGGATGACTGTTCAGCTTGCGTTCGTAAGCCTATTGGTTGGATTGGTTCTAGCAGTTTTGTTTGCAAGTGGTGAGATGTCTCGTCGTATTGCAATCAAATGGCCAACGACTGCATTTGTGACGATTGTTCGTGGTTTACCAGAAATTCTGGTCGTACTGTTTATCTACTTTGGTTCGACACAAGTTCTGTTCATGATCACTGGCGACTTCATAGAAGTGAGCCCGTTCTTATCTGGTGTTGTTGCACTGTCACTTATCTTTGCTTCTTACGCTTCACAAACCATCCGTGGTGCTTTGAAAGCAGTAAGCAAAGGGCAGAGAGAAGCAGCAAGCGCGCTTGGTATCTCTCAATCGCGTTCATTCTTTCGTATCGTGTTACCTCAAGCGGTAAGACACGCACTACCAGGGTTAACCAACCAATGGTTAGTGTTATTGAAAGACACTGCATTAGTTTCGCTAATTGGCGTAACAGATTTGTTGAAACAAGCACAACTAACATCCGCTGCAACGCACGAAGCATTTACTTGGTACGCGACAGCAGCAGCAATCTACTTGGTCATCACTTTAATCACACAAAGATTGGTAAAAGTGATTGATGGTAAGTTCTCTATTCAAGGTTTGGGTAACAAAGGGGCAATGGCATGAATCAACAATACCTCTCTCAAATGCTTGAAGGCTTAGTGACCAGTCTTCAACTCACAGGCGCTTCATTGCTTGTTGGTTGTATCTTGTCACTGCTGATGACGGTAACGCTAATTCTAAGAATACCGGCGATTCACTGGTTCACTCGTGGCATCATCACGCTGTTCACTGGCACACCATTGTTGGTTCAAATCTTCTTGGTGTATTACGGCCCGGGTCAGTTCGATTGGATTCGTGAAAGCTTCATGTGGACTTGGTTAAGCCAACCTTGGTTCTGCGCAATGTTAGCATTAGCTTTGAACACCGCGGCATACAGCACGCTACTGTTCAGAGGCGCATTCAACGCCATTCCAGCAGGGCAGTGGGAAGCATGTCGCGCACTTGGTATGGACAAAATCGCAACGCTGAAAGTGTTACTGCCATATGCACTACGCCGCGCTGTTCCAGCTTACTCGAACGAAGTGATTCTAGTCTTCAAAGGCACGTCATTGGCAAGCACCATCACCATCATGGATTTGATGGGCTACGCACAGCGTATCAACGGCCAAACCTACGACACGCTAACCGTGTTCGGCATTGCTGGCGCATTCTACTTAGCAGTAAACGGTGTACTAACGCTGATCTTCCGTCAGGTAGAGAAGAAGGCCCTCGCATTCGAAGCGGCGTAAGCTAGCCACTCACAAGCTTAACTAACGTATAAAGCCTGCCATTTATGTTCGCATAAATGGCAGGCTTTTTTGTGTTTTGGGGTATCTGTGGAGTGCTGTATTTATATCCAGTAGGGTGGGTTTTTTGCGAAATTCATACTATATGGAAATATTCTGCATTTTGTCATTCAATGAGTCGATCTATGTTTTAAGTCACTGAATTGCTGTGATTAATCGTGGTAAATTGCTGTGCATATGAAACTAGATAGAATGATTCTGTATTTAAATGCACAATTTTTCTGTCTAATAGCTGTTATGTGATTGAGGAAGCTAATGAGTTCAGAAGTGGAAAATAATAAAGAAAAGGCGTTAGTTGATCCTCTATCTGAAGTGACGAGGAAAGAAAGAAGAATGCTCTTGGGGCTCAGTATTCTGGGAGTGTTTTTTGCCAAAACGGGCATTGTTCCAAGTAAAGTTAATGCCTTAGGTATTGAATTGGCGGCAACTGAGCAAAGCTCGTTTTTCTATGTTCTTGCTGCAATGCTAGTGTACTTTGTATTCGCGTTTGCTCTTTATGCTTTTTCTGACTTTATAGTCTGGAAAAAGGCAGTCATTGAATTGGATGTCTCAGAGTATATGAATTATGTAATTGAACGAGAAAATGAGTATCGACAGCAAAACCCTATTGACGAGGAAGTTAGTTCGTCGCGATTGATGTTATATCGCAAGAATAGAGTGTGGTTATCAGCTAAAAAACCTGTTTCTTTGGCTCGTTCTTTTTTCGAATTTATTTTGCCGATCATCGTGGGTTTAGTGTCGCTATTTATGATTATTGATGCAGCACAAAAAATCGCATAACAAATAAGGATTAAGGTGTTGCGCAGCCAACACTAAATCCCGAGTGTTGAACAAGCCCGAAGCCACTTTATTAAGTAAATTGGTAGAACTCTACTTCTAGTCAATTTTTCAGGTAATACGTGAATATACTTCTGATCATACCTACAGTTTTTTTAACTAAATTTATTGGTTTGCAAATGGGATTCACCTATAACCTGTTTTCAGACCCGTTCAGTCTTAAACTTGCTCTGATTGACCTTGGTTTATTTGTCTTTGTCGGTGCACTTCTTAGTTTTATTTACGACAAGGTCAAACATGCACTCAAGAACGTCAGGAAAAATTAGCCTGACATAGCACTGAAAACGGATGCTCAACGGCGTTATTTTCGGCTTACTTCAATTTCAGTGTTTACGTCGCAATGATTTAAGATCTGTTCGTAACGTCACTCACACCTATACATTGTTTTGCTTTCTACGAGGGAATGAACATGAAAAAAGGAATTTTCAAGAACTTGAAGCTGGCATTAGGGATTGGCTTTGGTGTCGCCATTCATCAGTACTTTTTTATGACGGATGGTACGTTTGATTTCTATCGGCCAATTGTGGCGTTTGCTTTTACGTTTGTAGTGAGCAGCATTGGTACACTTCTAATAGAAAGAATCATGCGTAACAGGGAGGCTAAAGGGGAATCATGACTAAAATCTATTTCGTATGTGGCTTTATCGGTTCGGGTAAGACGACTTACTCGAAAGCGCTTGCAGAAAAGCATGGCGCCTTTCGTTTCTCAATCGATGAGTGGATGATTCCTTTGTATGGCGAGCATATGGAGCGTGAGGTTTTTGATAGCCGGCTGGCTACGTTACAAGGTTTATTCAAGGACTCTGCAATGCAGCTCTTTTCTTTGGGTGTCCCTGTGATTTTTGACTTTGGTTTTTGGCGTGAGTCTGATCGGGATTCTTTTACAAGCTGGGCATCAAACCTAGGCGTGGACAGCGAAGTTCACTACCTTGATGTTCCGTTTGAGACTTGTAAGGAGAGAGCATTCAGCCGTAACTCGGAACTCAATGGTAAGTCTTATGAAATGACACCTGAAATGTTAGATCTGTTTTGGTCTTGGTTTGAGGTTCCAACTTCAAACGAAAATGTTGTTTGGGTTCAACAGGAAGCTCAAAAAGGTATGTAGTTAGGCGCGCAGGTGAGAGGTGTTTTTGTTATCTAGCTTATGTTCTAAGTCTCACGTTACATTGGGTTTGTGAAAGCCTGAGTTGTCCATCGAATAGTCGTGTAATAAGGGCATTTTTCATGCCGGATTTTTGGTAATTAGTTCTTCCTGTCGATTATCGAATTTGTCCTAAACCCACTATTAAGGCAGGGAACCCTAATGAATAGAACGCTATGGTTCGCACTCATTTCGCTTTTGTTTTCAATGACAATGGTATTTTGTACATACAGTTATGGCATAGAGAGCCACGTTGAAGTAACCACACTCACTTTAGTATTGTCTGGCCCTCTGATTTTTACCTTTGCGCTTGTTGTCATTTTTTGTGGCGCACCAGTCATTAGCAAGTACAAGTTACTTGGAACCATCGCAATTTGTGTGCATGGATTTACAGCCTCACTGCATGTGCTGTGGAACGGTTTTATGTTTGTCGATGTGATTAATAAACAAGGCTTAGGTCCGGGACAAGGTTATTCTGGTTTGATACTTTGGGTTGGTAGTATCAAGGCGATGCTACTTGGTTTGGTTGTGGGAGTATGCCTGCATTACTTGCTACGATTTTTTAGAAAGGCTGCAGTAAGATAACTGTTGGCTAGTTAGTGGATTGTTCGTTGTCTATAGGAGTTGCCACTGTGTTTTATACTAAGGAATCCAACAAGGGATTGCTGCTCATCCTTGTTGCGATAAGTGCTTTCATTGTCGTTACCTCTGATAATAACCCCGGGACATTAATCGCTCACGCCATCAACGGCTTAATTGCTTTGCTCTTTTTCTCCATGACAATTGAGGTTAAAGACAATGTACTAAGCTGGTATTTCGGCTTTGGCTTTTGGCGTAAAAATGTAGAAGTGTCAGACATTACAGAGACATCGTTTTATCAAAGCAAGTGGTATCAAGGTATTGGTATCCGAATGCTGAGCGATGGTTGGTTGTATAATGCATCGATAGGTTCAGCGCTTAAGTTAAACCTAAGCAATGGAAAGCATGTTTACATTGGTTGTAAGGATACGGACGGTTTAAAGCTGGCCTTGAAAACCGCTAACGAACAGATAACTCAAAATTGATTTACGAGGCTTGGCACTTTTCGTTTAAAGTTGGGCTAATGTTTAAGGTTCTATGCTTTAAGTGAGCTGGACTTTAATATCACAACAAATGAATCGGAGGTTGAATGGACAGAGCAATCAAAACACATTTCGACGAGTATCCCGATGATGTTCGAGCTCGGCTTGAAGAGTTGCGTTCATTAATCTTTGAGCTTTGCTCTGATTTGGATTTAGGTGAAGTCGAAGAGTCTCTGAAATGGGGCGAGCCGAGTTACAGCGTTAAGACGGGCAGTCCAATTCGAATCGATTGGAAATTAAAATCGCCAAACAACTATTACTTGTTCTTTAACTGCCAAACGAAGCTAATCGACACATTCAGAGAATTGCACGATGGCACATTGGTATTTCAAGGTAATCGTGCAATCGTCTTGAAACTGACTGAACCACTTCCCAAGGCACCAATCAAGCAGTGCTTGGAGTTAGCCTTAACTTATCAGCAACGAAAACATCTCCCACTTCTTGGCGCGTAGTTCTTATATGTTGTCATTATATTTCTTAAACAGGTTTTCTGTGTTCTAGCTATCACTCTTTAAAGTGCTAAGACTGTACCATCTTGATTAGTATCAAGAGGCTAGGGAATCGCTATAACCAACGCTGATTGTATTGCTTACCGTTTAAAAAGGTGTTCTAGTCACCTTGTATTTCAAACTTAAAAGGAAGTTGTATGAATTTAGATAAAGCCAAAAAACGTATCGCAAAGCAGGTTAAAAAAGGCGACCACGGATACCCAAAAATCACGTTAGCGTATTACGGGACGACCAAAGATCTCGCAACGGAAGTCGCGGTTCAATTTATGCTGGGTGAGGGCGATGGTGTTCAAGAAGAGCGTTTTTCTTGTGAAACCGAAATCCGAGATAATGAGTTAGTTCAAACGACGTTACTCAAGATAATCGAGCGAGCAAATGTTAACTCAGTGATTGAAGTTGAAGGCGTGGCTGTTCTTTAGTTTGCTTTAGCCTGGAAACGAAGCCAACACGAGAACTCAGGTGTATAATCCACATTTTTATCAAATTGGGCAGGACACATGGCGATCTCGTTTGAAACTCAAAGACTAAAAGTAGAAGAAGTCGCAGGTGAACTTACTGTTCCTGAACGTTCGGCTCTGCTTGAGCGAGTACCTGGCATTCTAACCTCGTCAGTCGTTGAAAACCTTCCACCATACTTTCATGGTATTGTGTCAGGTGAGCTGGCTGAAATTTGGCTCGACCGAATGTTGTCGGAGAGCCGCTTACTTCAAGTGAAATCCAACGATAATCAATTAATTGGTTTTCTGTTCGCTTATGTAGAAGACGAAAGTGATGCTCATATTGGCTACTTGCTTGCAGAAGAATGCTGGGGCAAGGGTTTCGCGAGTGAGTTATTGCAGAGTTTCATCACAGAAGTCGCAAAAACCGAGTCATGGTTCACACTGATTGGCGGTGTCGACCGTTCAAACATAGCCTCTACACACTTACTTAATAAGCTAGGTTTTGTTGAGCAAGCCTCTGACGAAAGTGCCGTGGTTTTCTATGAATATAAGCTTTCTCGTCTTAACTCTTAATTCTTAACTCTGAGCTCTCAGCTCTTAATTTCTAATCCCTAACTCAAGCCACATCTGCGTTATACATTCATTGCCAATGTTTACGTCAATTGATAGGGAAGAAACCTTATTACACCATTCAACTGAGAACCGAGAGCAGCGAGTCTAGTTAACGTGGGCTAATTCGGCACTCTGTGTTTCATTAGCGACTTTCCAATCGCCCCCTAAGGCTTTATAGAAAACAGGCTTTGTATCCACATTAGACCATACTGGTTTAGCGACCTCGACCATCTACCATTACGATGATTGTTTTAGAGATGATGCTGAGATCAGCGGCAATCCAAGACTTAACCGAACATAGGCTTAGTGCATAACTGTGGTCAAAACCTACTTTACGACGTACATCATCAATACAGGTGTCGTAACCTTGATTTACTTGTGCAAGCCCTGTAATACCAGGCATTACACCGTATGTGCGGTCGGCAAAGTAAGGAATTTCGTTCTCTAGTTTGGTGTAAAAAGTAGGGCGTTCAGGGCGCGGGCCAATTAGAGACATTTCACCTTTCAGTACATTGATCAGTTGTGGCAGTTCATCAAGACGTGTCTTTCTCAAAAAGCGGCCAACAGGCGTGATTCGCGGGTCATTCGCGGTAGCCCAAACTGCACCAGAGCGAGTTTCTGCATCCTCGTACATGCTACGGAATTTCATGATCTCAAAGATTTCCATTTTCTCCGGTGTCGATTTACCAACGCGCAATTGACGGTAGAAAATAGGGCCACGAGAAGTGAGTGCAATCGCCATCGCAATCAACGGAAATACGGGCGCTAGCAAAATCAAAGCAATCAGTGAGCTTACAAAATCGAAAGTACGTTTAGCACGTGAGATTTTGTATTGGTATAGGTTTTGGGTAGATAGCTGTTCGATGTTCATCATAATAAGTCCTTAATGATTTGCTCGTGTCCAAGGTGAGTTTTCTAGTCCGATTAGGTAACGAATGCCACCAATGAAGTTGGCGTAGTGTCCAACTATCAAATAAGAGATTAATGAAATAGGTTTGTTTACTAGACGCTTTGGCAAGATGCAGCCAAGGACGCCAATGGTATAAACGGCAACTTGAGCCCATAACAGCGCTTCAAATACCAAGTAGTTGCTAAGTAAGATTGAGCACACTAAGCACACAATCATTAAATATGGAGTGAGTAGGCGAAGCCCTTTTCCTGAAAAGAACGCAAACGCGATGCCTTTAAACTTCGGGCTGAACAAGGCAAATAATCGAATCGCTTGTTGCATGTTGCCCGCTGAAATACGAAGTCTTCTTTTGAAGTCTGTTTCTAGGTTCGATTCTTCTAGCTCTAATGCAACCATTTGGGTTTCGTATTCGGCGATGTAACCTTGTTTAACGATTTGCATCGGTAAGATGAAATCATCATTAATAGTGTTGAGTGGAAGCAGTTCAAACAGGTGTGTTCTAAACAAGTAGAAAGCGCCATGAGAACCCAAGCTAGAACCTAACGAAGCCTCAGACTCTTTAACCGCGGTTTGGTACTGCCAATACGTGTTTTCGCCTTCATTGCCTGTTGGACAAAGTTGATACGTTGCGTTTACCACTCCAACCTTGTCACTTTCAAAATGAGCGGCAGCTATAAGCAAAGCATCCAATGAAATAAGGGCAGAAACATCACTCATCGCCGTGATATCACTGGTTATACGTGTCACTTCTTCATTAACAACCGCGACTTTACCTCGGTTTACTTGATGGTCATGTATCTCAAAATAGACATCACTGCACATCGCTTCTTGTATGGTCATTTGTGCAATGGCGACTGTGTTATCAGTGCAACCATCGCAAGCGATAATGACTTCCAACTTCTTTTTTGGGTAATCGAGTGAAGCAAGGTTACGAATCTTGTCTGCGATCCACTGTTCTTCGTTAAATGCAGGAACAAGAACGGTGATGGTCGGCAACGTGCAATCTTGCTGTTCCTCTTTGTAGCAACGATGACTCTCTTCAACTTTGCGTGCGGGGTGGCTTTTCGCATACCAACGCAGTAACAAAGGGTAGGCTGCGTGATGATAGACAATCAACGCACCTGAAAACAAACAAAGTCCCGCAAGCAACCAATCAATCATGCGTAAGCTCCTTCTGATATATCGTTGTAAGACGAAACCATTTTGATGATGTCGAAGTTTTCGAGTACGTAACGACGAGGTGACAAAAAGCGTTCATTTTGCTTTTCTAATAGCGCACTAGCTAACCCCACAATGCTGCCGCTTTTGACGAGGGCGCCGCTGACTGGACATAAGGTTTCATCGACGGCACCAACGTCCATTGCGACGGTTGGAATATTGCATGCTTGAGCTTCAAGTGTAGAAAGCGGCAGCCCTTCGTGGCGTGAAGGTAGGCAGAACGTATCCAACGCTCCGTAAAACGTGGTCATGTCTTCAACTAAGCCAAGAAAGATGACTCGGTCACTCAGATTCAAGCGGCTAGTCAGTTGCTCTAGTTGATTGCGTTTAGTACCGCCGCCAGCCAATGCGACAACCATGTTTTCAGGTAAAAGAGTCAGTGCTTTAATAAGTTGGTCTTGGCCTTTGACATGTTCTAGTCGACCTGCACAACCGATGATGTGTTTGTCTGTCGGCAGGTTTAGTTTTGCTCTCGCGTGTTCTTTCGACATTGGCTTAAACTTCTCACAATCAACGCCATTTTTGATGGTAATGATGTTCTCATAAGAAAAAGCAGTGCGTAGTTGGTTATAAACACGTGTCGCGTCGGCAACTAACGTTGGTTGAGCAGCTTTTAAAGCAAGCGCTTGTAATCGACGACGTTTGTTGTTGTTCAGATGCCAAGCGTCATGTTCGGTATGGATTCGAGTTGGAACCCCGGTTACGCGAGCGGCATAACCAGCGTATAACAGTGGGCCAATATGATGGGTATGAACCACATCAGGGCGAATCGCGTTGAAGGCTTTAATTAGCTTAATAATGATATTGAATTGTACGCCTGGTGCTTTATCCAAAAAGACGATTTGCTTTTTGTATGGCTCTAGCTTCGGCCAGTTGTTTATAGACTCTTGTTTAGTACCCTCTAAACTGACAATCAACACTTGGTCTGTTGGTTTGGCAAGGCGTAGCAAATCCAGAGTTAGGGTTTCTAATCCACCCGGTGCAAGGTGCTGAACAACGTGTATGATCTTTTTGCCATGCTTCGTTAAATGCGTATTCATAGTTTGGACCCTGCCTTTATAATTGTTGTTTCGCCTTTCTGACGTTTCTCTTGAAGTAACTTCTTTAAAACGTTTAACTACACAAGGAGATTGCAGGAGTTGTGCCAATTAAATAACCGTTATTTTTCAGTTGTTTAGATTATTTAATTCTAGGGCAGTTTTCATTTCTCAAAATGGGAATCAAAACAAAATACAATTGAATGGCAGTTTGAATCATAGGGCTTGGGTAAATCGAAAGTAGCATTAGAACTTGGGGCTCTAAATAAACAAAACGCCAACCGAGTGTTGGCGTTTTGCTCTAGGATGCACGAAGCTTGGAAACTAGAAAGCTAGGAAGCACGAAGCTAGGAAATTAGAAAGCTGTGAATCTAGCAAGTCAAAAATGGCTTTGAGGCTGACTAGCTCATTTTAGGGATCACCGTTATCACAGGGACACCCAAGATATCTTCGATTTCGTCTTTGCGTTTGATTGAAGAATCAAACAGTTCAAACAATACCGCTAAACCAATACCCAAACCGATACCTGCAACGAATCCAGCCAGAATAAAAACAAAAGTCGGCATGTTAGATTTGACACTCGGTGTGAAAGGCAAATCGATAATCTTCACACGTTTGTTTTGCTCGAATACACCAAGCGAACCCGTTAGTTGAGCCATTTCATAACGCTCTGTCAGTTCATCATATAGTTGACGTTTGATTTCAACTTGACGTTTAAGGCGGTACATCTCTTTTGCATTTTCGCCGAAGTTATTGGCCTTGTGTTCTAATTCGAAAATCATAGTTCGAAGGCTTTTGGTCTCTTCAGTTAAAGACTCAAAGCGAGCACGAACCAGCTGTAGGCTGTGTAATTGAGTGACCAGAAGAGGTTGGGTATCAGAAAGTTTGTTCAGTGTCGTACTACTTGCGATGTCCCAAAGCTGGTCGCTGTTCATCGTTGGCTGGGTTACCTCGAGCAAACTCTTACGTTCATTCTCTAGTCTGTCTAGCTCACGCACTTTAGCTTGCACAGCACTGTGCTTGTCCGTGTATTTAGCTTGTAACAAGGTAAGGTCGCTACGAATGTCGATGATCTGGTCTTCTAATTTACCGATCACAGGGTTGGTTCTTGAAAGTTGTTGGTCGATTGACCCTAAACTTTTTTCGACACCCGATAACTCGGCCTCTTTTTCTGCCAGTGTTTGTTTGAGTGAAGCTAAGCGATTCAAACTTTGGCTCTGTACCTCAGGCGTCGAATGAACATTCTCATTCATGTATGCAGCTAGCGCTTCTTCTGCTTCTGCAAGCTCTGCGCTACGTTTGTCGATATGGATTTTCAAGAAGTTACTTGAATCTTCAATCGATGAACGTTCCGGTGCGAGTAACTGTTCAATGAAATGTTCACTTACCGAGCGCAGCGTCGCTTCCATTCCATTTGGTGTGTTCGACGTTAGACTTATCTTTAGAAAATCTTTTCCAAGCTGAGTCACCGTTAGACGTTGAGACAGGTCAGTAATGATCTCTTGTTTCTCAATTTCAGGCATATCTGGTGTGGTTAATTGCAGTTCATCAGCGACCGAGTAAAGCACATGTCGACTGTGAAGCAGTGTTCTCAATGCGTTAAGTCGATCTTTGAGCATCGTCGAAACGGCAATGTCTTCCAAGAATGGATTCATCTTGGCCGTTTCTTGAATCAACATACTGGTATGCGCGTCATATTTAGTTGGAGCCAACTTGCTCACACCAAAGCCTACAAAGGGCAAAATAAGCATTGGCAGAACGATAACGTAGCGTTGGCGCCACATCGCATTGATGATGACTAATAACCGCAATTTCAGATTATTCATAATAGCTCCAACATCCAATGTACGAAGTTACCACGGTTCTGCCAGCTCTCTTGTTCGACGACAGAGATAGGTGAGTTGCTTAGCTCGCGTGCATGATCAAGCGCCCAAATCATTTGGTTGGCACTGCCAACCGTGGTTACGTGCCCTTGATATGGAACCAAAGCAGGGAACGGTGTTGTGATAATTGGTGTGCCCGCCGCAAGGTATTCCATTAGTTTGAGTGGGCTACACGCTCGGATCTGCTCGTTATCAACAAACGGCAACAAGCTCACATCCCAGTGTTGAGAATAGCTTGGTAGCGTGTGGTGTGGACGAGGGCCAAGGTAATGTACGTTACTCAACTTAGGCAGCATGAGCGTATCAAGTTCGTTTGGACCTATGAAAACAAAGTCCCATTCCGGCATCGCATTCGCAACATGATCAATCATTTCATAATCAAGCCATTTAGAAAGACTGCCATAAAAACCAGCAATAGGGCGGTGGTTGCTTGGTAAATCTTTTGCTCTTGGTGCGGGTGTTGAAAACAGGTTTACGTCGACACCATGTGGTAGCAAGTGCGCTTTATGCTTTGGAAATTTACCCATCAATTTTTTGCTAGCCGCGAATATAAGCGTTGATTTTTCGATTAGCTCTGATTCGTGCTGTGCAACGGTGTCATGATCAACACCAGCCAGCGCGCTAAAATCATCACCGCAGTAATAGACCACAGATGACTCGCCTAAGTGTCCGCACAAATCAACAGCGGTCGGAAGAGAAGTCCATAGGATAGGCGCGTTCAGATTAAGCTCCGCAATAATCGGTTTTAGTTGGTGCAACATCATTTGCTGAGCCAACTTTCTAGAAAATTTAGAAGCAGGCGCAGGGATTGTCTTTAAGTTAACGATAGTAATGTTGTCGTGTCCCTCAGAGTCGAGCATGTTTTGAGTTACGGCCTTGGTTTTACCAAACAACTTGTTGAACGCTCGGTTTGCATCTTTAGCGGACAGCTTCGGTTGTCTTAAGCCAATTGAGTTGACCCATAAGACTTTGTGCTGCTTAGCAAGGTGACGAACTAAATGTTGAGTCGATGAAGGTAGGCCACCAAAGTCTTCACCAAATACGATTAAATCACGCATGGTCACCTCCATGAGTCTCTAACGAATCGAACATATCGGATTCTGTCACTTCAACGGGTTTGATGTGACCGACAACTCGAGCTGGGTTACCGCCTGCGATTGCAAAAGCCGGGATGTTCTTTGTTACTACGCTGCCTGCGGCTATTACGGCACCTTCGCCGATGGTTACGCCACCTTTAACCGTCACATTCGTGCCTAACCAAACATCGGGTTCAAGAATGATGTCACCGATTTGCTGAGGGTCGTCACCTTCACCTAGCGCTCGGCGTTTTGCATCAAGCGGGTGTCCAGAGTATCCAAATAGAAAAGCGCCGCCTGCGATTCGTACGTTGTCAGAGATAACCACTTTACCTCCAACAGCGATAGTCGACTGCCAACCAATGTCGACGTTATTGCCAATCGACAATAGTGGGTGTTCCAAGCCTTCAAGTTGTTGAGTACAACCAGAGAATGTCGTGTGGCCAGAGATACGGCAGTTGTCGCCAATCGTAATTTGCACCGGACCGCTGACGAAAGGCAGTCCACCATACAAATACAGGCGTTTGCCACATTGAGCCACACGACCTTTGAAAGCCGGAGTCCAGTAGAAGAATCGCGTAAAGCCAGAAACCAGATTCACCACTAGCTTGTGCGCTTGATATAGACAGCGATTAAATAGTTTAGGGGTAGGTAGCTCTGCGCTTCTGATGTTTTTCAAAATGAAAAACACATTTCTAATTCGAGAATTAGGATGAAACTTAAGCCAATGTTTGAATTGATGTATAGATACTGACGTCATAATGAAAATCCTCTTTTTTGTTATATAGAAGTACTTTCATATATTGTGCCATCTAATAAATATAATATTTTCAATAAGTTAAAATGTGTCTTTTAGGTTTTCTCATTTTGACAGGCAGTTTGAGATACATTTGAGACGCAAACTGTGAGTGCTGCGAGGATATAAATCGGCCAGTTGAAGCCTTGAGTCAAAAATGTACCCGACACGATTGTTCCAATCAGACCTGCATAGATCGCATAGGCGACCGCATTGAGTTCGGGGGCGATTTCTGTGGCCGAGTTTTTTAACCTCGTTAGCGTAGAGCGAGAGGTTTTGATCAAAGCAACGATAAGGCAGACAAAAATGATCAGACCAATAAAGCCTGTTTCTGCCAACACACCAAACCAGGTACTGTGAACGGCGTGATTCAGTCCGTCCCAATGCGAACTGTAAAAGAAGTAGTTCGAGAAGAAGTTGTTCAACCCTACGCCGGTCAGTGGATTCTCAACTGCCATCTTTATTGCTGCTTCCCAAGCATAGATTCGACCCATTGCAGATTCATCGATACCTTGTTCAGCGGCACCACCAGAAGATCTGTCTGAGATACCAGCAACTAAATAGAGCACCACGGCCGCGACAGTTCCCACTGAGATTAAGAGAACTTTAGAGCGCACTAGCTTCCACGCAAAAATACCAATCACCGCAATACACCCCAGTAGTCCGCCACGGCTTTGAGTGGCAATAATGGCGGCGAGCAGTAACAGACAAACTAAGGCACTGATTAAACGTTTGGATCGTGAGATGCCAGTCGTGGTGGCTTGGCTTATTGTAAAGGCGAGTGGGAACATCAGTACCAGTGCTAGGTCGTTCGGGTCACCTAACATAGAGCCAAAATCGCGGCCAATAGTCACGCGTGAGCCCTCGACAAGCCCAATACCATTTACTGAGTTGTACACGGCAATAGAGCTGACTAAAGCGCCAGCGTAGATAATCGTCATCGCGGTTTTTGCGAGATTTTCCGTGGTGTTTACTAGCCAAGTAATCGCAAGCGTCATCACTATAATTTTCCAATAAACGCCCTTGAATTCTGCTAGTGCTATTGGCCTGTTGGACGCGAAGATAATACCAATGAAAACCAATACCCAAAATATGGCGAGCCAATTTAAACAAGGGTGCCAGAAGATTTTAAGTTCTTTACTGATTAATGCATGCCATAGAAGAGCCGACAGAGCGCCTAATGAAAGCATCAGCGGTATTTTTAGCGAATAGAGCTGAGGTATAGCTTCGTGAATTCGGAAAAATGAAAAGACAACGAACAGTAAAACTAACCAGAATGTTTTGTTTAACACGAATAACCCGGCCAATGGCACAAGAGCGAGCGCCACAATGACAGCAGGGTGAGGCACAAAGTACCAAACAACACCAAGCCCAACACACAAGGTGCTGATCGTGATGATGACTGGCAATCTATTGGCTTCAGGGTTGACCATTGTGACCTCTATTGGCAAATAAACTCTTTATGACTCGGCTCGTTATCTTTTTAAGACGTAGTTACGCCTGATGTTAAAGATTGCAAAGTGAGTGCCAGTTATGCATTTTGTTTAACTTACTGATTTAATGTTGGATTATTAAGTGAGGGCGTAGCCTTGAGGTGAGTTTTGTCATTTTGAGAATCAGTATAAAACTGACTAAAGTACTTAAATCATCAAGCCCAAATAACCAGTTATCGACTAAGGCTAGAATTAACGGTCGAGTTGATAGATTTCCAACAACTGCGGGACAACGGCTTGTGGAGAGTATTGGTTTTTCACGGTTTCTATCGCGTGACTCTTGAGAGAGTCACGTTGCTCGTTCGTCAATGACATCCACAAAGATAAAAACTGTTCTAGCTCAGCTTCTGAATTTGCAAGGTAGCCGTTAACTTGATGCTCGATGAGTTGAGGCAAGTTACCAACTGAGGTGGCGAGAACGGGAATGCCACGAATCATGGCTTCTAATGCCGCCATAGGTAAGCCTTCAAAGCGAGAAGGGATGATTAACAGATCGATTTGGCTCCAGACGTCGTCCATATTGGTCTGATGCCCATGAAAGGTCACATTATCAGGCTGCGATTTAACTAAGATGTCCATTTCTGGCCCGTCACCAAAAAGCTCAAACCGAACATCAGGAAACTGTTTGGCTAATGCAACAAATCGATCAGGCGCTTTTTCATGGCTCAATCGCCCCACAAAACCAACATGGAATGGGCTTGATGAAGGGGAGCTTGTTAACCCGGTTGGCATTTTAACAAAGTTATTCAATTGATGGGTTTGACTCGGCACTTTCGCTTTAATCTTTTCACTGACCACGAGCGACTGATCAGAAAGAAAACTGCTGTAACGGTCGAGCCAATCATAAAGCCATACTTTGCCTGTTGGGGTTTCACCTGCGTGATAAGTGGTGATTTGCTTTGTGTTGTTGAAACGAGGCGGAAGCTTGATTAACTTGCTGACCAAACTGGCTTTGTAACCATGAGCATGGATAAGCCTTGGTTGATAATGTTGAACTGCACGTTTCAGCTGTGTCGCGCTATTGCCATTTGAATCTACAGAACATGAGGCTAAATCGGAGAGGTAACTAAAAGGGATGTTCAGCGCATTCAACTTTTCAACGATGATCGCTTCAGGATTAAACTTAGTCAAAAGAACGATACGAACAGCCTCTGAATACTGAGCGCTTTCCGATATCAGGCCTTGTGCTAATTCTAAAACATGCGTTTCTATGCCTCCAAAAGTTTGGCTGTCGATCAACAGCCAAATCTCATGAAGGTTTATGTCGAGTATACCTTGGTTAGGCTTGATTGTACTCATCTTCCGATTCCCAAGCCTGTTTCTTACGATAAACAGTAGAAGGGCTAAGTTCTAACAGCACAGCAGCGTTTAACACATTCCCATCGCAATGATTGATGGCATGTTGAATGGCTTCACGTTCTATTTGCCACATTGGACGAATAGCACCTTCGCTTGTGGTAAATGCAGGCGTCATCGGCTCGTTGTGAGCTTGAGCGACTGACGATTGTTCCAACTCTTCCGGAGTAATCGGTGGCAACTTAGCTTCTGGTGCTTCAACAACTGCAGGTTGAGGCGCAGTTACTCGAATTGGTGTCACTGATTTAGATGATGGAGCGGCATCTACTTTATTAATCGGAGGCGGTAACATGTCTTTAGTCACGCTCGTTTCATTGTTCAACACCACTATGTTACGGATGATGTTTTGCAACTGACGCACATTGCCTGGCCACGCATAACGTTTAAGTAGATTCTGCGTTTCTTTGTCTATTGATTTAAACTTCTTCTTATCTTGCTTCGCGTACAGCTTCAAGAAATGATTGCAAAGAGTGACAATGTCACTCCCTCGCTCGCGAAGCGGTGGCATCTCGATAGGCACAACGTGAACACGATAGTAAAGGTCTTCTCTAAAACGTCCTTCTTCTACTTCAACCAGTGGATCGCGGTTGGTCGCACAGATAATTCTGACATCCACTTTAATCTCGCGGTTGCCACCGAGTGGAGTAAACGTACCAGTTTGCAAAAATCTGAGGAGCTTCTTCTGCATCTCCAGTTCCATTTCACAAAGCTCATCGAGAAATAGGGTACCGCCATGCGCTTGCATTGCTGCACCTTTCCGGTCGGTTGTCGCACCGGTAAACGCACCTTTAACGTGACCGAAGATTTCACTCTCCATTAGGTCTCGAGGGATAGCGCCGCAGTTAATGGCCACGAAGGGTTTACCATTACGCTGACTCTCTTGGTGAATCGCTTCCGCACACACTTCTTTACCTGTACCACTTTCGCCGTTAATAAACACGCTGGCAGTGGTTGGTGCTACCGAATCAATGATCTTGTAAACCGCCTGCATGGGTAGGCAAGAGCCAATGAAATTATGAAAACGATCACGATCGAATTTGCTTTGCATGTTATCGACGAGGTTTTCGAGTTTCGCTCTTTTTAGATGCAAGCTAACAGAGGTCTTGAGTCGATCGGCTTGAATGGGTTTCTCTAAGAAGTCTTCTGCACCGCGTTGGATAAGGTCTACCGCGATGTTTACTGAACCATGCGCTGTCGCGATGATGACAGCGGTCGGTATTTCGTTAGCAGTAATCCAATCTAAGACTTCTTCGCCTGGCATGTCAGGAAGCTTAAGGTCGAGAATCACAAGCTGTGGAGAGTGCCTTTCAATGAAGGTCTTAGCTTCCGCGCCGGTTTCGACGTGGAAAATATCATAGGGCTCGTCTTTTACGTACTGCTTGTAGAGTACGGCGAGTGAGGTGGAGTCTTCAACTAACAATACCTTAGGGCGCATTGTGTATTCCTTTTGAAACTTTATCCTAACCAATCAATAACATAGTGATATGCAACCATCAATACGAGTCTTGTGTATTTGTTATCTACCACATGCAATCTTTTAAGAAGCGGCCTGTATAACTTCTCGCATTGCTGTTCATGATGGAGCCCATCTTATGGCGACTATATTAATAACGACTGTTTTGAGTTTTTAATCTGATACCGATAATGAACATGCAAAGCTAGCTGAAGCCTGCCTCTTTCCTTTCAAGCAAGGCTTTTATTGAACGCTCTGCGAGCTCTAGTAATTCATCAACTTGTCGAAATGCCGCATCATGACTCTGTTCTAAACATAGCTTTTCTAAAGCTCGAGCTAATTCACCCAAAGGGCGATTACCTAACGAAAGCGCTGTGCTGCCGAGAGTGTGGACCTCGAACTCAAGTGTTTGAGCGTCTTTCTGCGTGACTGCCTCTTTTATAGCGACCAAGCGTGTTTGTGATTCTTCGACATAATGGTCGATCAAGATAGGGATAATGTCCGCACTTGTATCGCGAATCATTTGCTCCAGAACGCTTTCATCGACAAGCTCGCTCACTTGTTGTGAGTTTAGATTTGTAGCTGCGTCTGACGCTAAAGTAGAATTCATCAAACTAAGTCCTTTTATTGAGCTTAATATCTGTTAATACTATTAAGTTTTAGTCATTTTCTAGAATAATTTCAACTGGTTGCCGTACAAATAGAGCATTTAATTGGCATCTCACTCATCTTGCTATTGGGTTTGTGACAAACCTAACGGACTGATTTTATTTTGTTTTCTCTTATGAAATATAAACTTAGGTGCCTATAAAGCCTAAGGTGCGGGTAGATCTCAGAAGAAAACGAGCCCGATACAAATAAAAAAGACCACTGCAGTGAATTAACAACAGTGGTCTTAGAGCGGGGTAAGCAGTTTGGGCTAATCTAAATAGCGATAACGCAAATAGCGATAATTTAAACAGCCGAGCTTTAAATCACGAAAAGTAGGACTACGAAGCTTTATCAATCTTTGGCTTTGGGTCGGCTTCTACTTCTTCCTCGCTACTTTCTGAGAAGATATCAGCAACAGCGCTTCTCTCGAGTTCACCTTTTAGATTACCGTCTTCATCAACAACTGGAAGAGAGTAGTCACAAGACATAGTGTCCGGTAGCACTTCTTCAATCACCGCATCTGGTAAGATGGCAGGGACTTCTTCGTATATCTCATCACTAAAATCATGTACCGATGAATCTTCAACTGCGTCTTGTAGGCTCTCTTGTGTGACTAGGCCTTGATAGCCGTCATCCGTTACGTGATAAGCGTAATCGTTTTTCAGCATCTTCATCTGTGCCAGAGCACCTTCAATCGTTTCTGATGTGATTCGATACAGAGGAGGCTGCATAACGGTTTCAACGGTCAGTGCACGAGCACGGTTTACGTCTTTCACGAACGCTTCCACGTAATCATCGGCTGGATTTAGCAGAATCTCATGTGGTGTGCCTTGTTGTACTAACTCGCCGTCTTTCAAAATTGCGATTCTATCGCCTAGGCGGAGTGCTTCGTCCAGATCATGAGTGATGAAAACAATCGTCTTATGAAGCTTCTCTTGAAGTTCGATAAGCTGATCTTGCATTTCACTTCGAATCAAAGGGTCGAGTGCCGAAAAGGCTTCATCCATTAACAAGATTTCAGCGTTAGTACACAGAGCGCGAGAAAGGCCAACACGTTGTTGCTGACCACCTGAAAGTTGCGCAGGGTATTGCTTGCCGTAACCTTTCAAGCCCACGGTTTCTAACCATTCGTTGGCTTTTGCTAAACGGTCTTCTTTTTTGATGCCTTGTACTTCCAACCCGTACGCAACGTTTTCAACCACAGTGCGATGAGGCATTAAGCCAAAGCGTTGGAATACCATCGACATTTTATGACGACGGAACTCTTCTAGCTGTTTAGTGTTGAGGCTCATCACATCAATGCCTTCAACCATGATTTTACCTTGAGTCGGGTCAATCAAACGGTTGAAGTGGCGAATCAGCGTCGATTTACCCGAGCCAGAAAGCCCCATGATAACGAAGATTTCACCACGGTTAATCTCAAGGTTGATCTCTTTTAAACCAACGGTATGACCCGTATCCGCAAGAATCTGATCTTTGTGTTCGCCGTTTTGAACTCGGTTCATAACAGACATTGGTTTCGGTCCAAACACCTTGTACAGACCACTAATTTCAATCAATGGTTTAGTCATGCTTGAATCCTCCTAAATGCGCATTAGTTCTTCTTGCGTACGCCTGAGAAGCGCGGTCAAAAAGGATTGCGAGGGCAACGATGGCGAAACCATTCATCAAGCCTAATGTGAAGTACTGGTTAGTAATCGATTTGAGAACCGGTTGTCCTAGGCCTTTCACACCAATCATGGATGCGATAACAACCATAGACAGTGCCATCATGATGGTTTGGTTAATACCCGCCATGATCGTTGGCATTGCTAGAGGAAGTTGAACACCCCATAAGCGTTGCTTTTTGCTCGCACCGAAAGCGGTAGCGGCTTCAAGGACTTCTTTATCAACTAAGCGTATGCCTAGGTTAGTTAGACGAATTACAGGTGGAATCGCGTAGATAACCACGGCGATTAGCCCTGGAATCTTACCGATGCCCAGTAGCATTACCACTGGAATCAAATAAACGAACGCAGGCATGGTTTGCATGATATCGAGCATCGGCGTAACAATTGACTGAGCTCGATTTGAACGAGCCATCGCAATACCAATCGGAATGCCCAAGAATATTGAAACCAAGGTACATACAGTGATGATACTGAGCGTCCGCATGGTGTCTTCCCACATTCCAAAGTAACCAATGAGAAGTAGAGAAGCAACACAGCCTAGAGCCAGTTTCCAAGAACGGCTTGCTGCGTAGACAAGGCTGGTACACACAGCCAGGACTATAATCCAAGGTGTTGAGATAAGGAGTTTTTCAAACCAAACGAGGAATGAAAGAAGAGGGTCAAAGAGAGATTCAATCATTTCGCCGTATTCACGGGAAAATTCACGGTATGCGCCATCTAGCGTCTTTTTTATGGTTCGTAAATCACCGCGTTCCATCTCTGGAAAGCTTGATAACCAATTGCTGTCAGCCATTTTATATCCTTATAGTTCGGAGCCACTTGTCCATGCGATAAGAAAATCGCTAATGAAAAGGGCTCCGAATCATGAATAACATCAAGTATAGCGACGTTATTTCTGTTTTATTGTTGAAGCGTAATTACTTGTTATTAAATCAAGCTCTTACAGCTCTGCTTCAACTTTCTTAGCCACTTCTTCAGAAACCCATGGGTGCCATACTTCTGGGAATTCACTTAAGAAATGCAGACTCGCTTCTTCGCCATCAGCTTGGTTGTCTTCCATCCAAGCAAGTAGCGAGTTCATTTTGTCGTTCGTGAAACCACGTTTAGTAAAGTAGTCGTATGCTTCAGGAGCACGTGACGCAAAACTTTCAGTGGTAATCGTGTGAACAGGTGAAGGCGGGTACATGGTCGCTTTTGGCGATTCACAATCTTCTTTAGTGGTACAGTTAAGGAACTCTTCCTCATTAACGCCACTGCCAAAGTCGACTTTAACCATGTCGTATTTACCTAGCACAGCCGTCGGTGCCCAGTAGTAACCAAACCAAGCTTCTTCACGTTCATAAGCTTTTGCGATAGAGCCAGATAAGCCGGCACTCGAGCCTGGATCAACAATCGTAAAACCGCTGTTTTCTAGCTCAAGAGCATTAAACAGGTTTCCGGCGCTGATCTGACAGTTCCAGCCTGCAGGGCAGCTGTAGAATGCAGATGTATCTGGATCTTCAGGGTGTTTGAATAAGCTTGCGTTTTTGCGTACGCCTTCGATGGTTGCCATTTCAGGGTACTGTTTTACTAGGTAAGCTGGAACCCAAAAGCCTTCTTCACCGCCGTTCACAAGTGCTTTACCTGCGTAGCGAAGACGTTTTTCT
Source organism: Vibrio sp. 10N.222.51.C5 (assembly GCF_041474575.1). Classification (NCBI taxonomy): domain Bacteria; kingdom Pseudomonadati; phylum Pseudomonadota; class Gammaproteobacteria; order Vibrionales; family Vibrionaceae; genus Vibrio; species Vibrio sp. 10N.222.51.C5. The sequence continues at coordinate 53,376 of NZ_JBFRUJ010000015.1, read as the reverse complement.
TCAACACCTTTATCTAATGCGTCTTTTAAGCTGTTGCTCCAAAGTTCAGGTGCAACATCAGGCTGGCCTTTTTCGATCATAGACGTGCCTGTTGGCATAGTGTCGCCAGGGATAAGTTCAGCATCACACCCATAACCATGTTCAAGGATGAATTGGTCGATATTGGCGATCAGTGTTGCAGAGTTCCAGTTCATATCTGCGATTGTTACGCTGCCACATTCTCCAGCGTTAGCATTACCGCTGGCTGCTGCTACTAACAAAAATACGGAGCTTAACTTGTATTTCATATTGAGTTTCCTTTCTCTTTAATAATACAACTAAGGTAACCAAGGTAAATTGATTATCTAAATTGCTCGATGGTGATCCTTTCCGTGTATTTGAACCATTTGAGCAGAAGGAGGGATGGGTGAAGTTTGAATAGATAAACGTGCAAAGTCAGTGAAGTGTGATTTGCCAATTCATCCACTGTGTTTCAACAGCCATCGGATAACTTTGTCAAACTATTACAAATTCGTCAAAAACCACCTCTATTTATAATCTTAGGGAATAATCGTACGAATTCCATCTTTGATGCGATTTACATGGCACTTTAACCGTCTGTGTCACATTACCGCTAAAGTTAGGCGTGGGGCTGTTGATTTTTGAAGGGATTTAAAGGGGGTAAGACCATGATTGATGTGTGTGAAATGCGTTGAATGGTTTTTAAAATCTTATTTTTAATAATAACTTCGCCAAAAATACCCAATTTGGTTTTGAGTTATTCAGAGCTTTTGGAGCTTGAAGTCTAATAGGATAGGTAGCTGTCATGGTTTAATGACAGCCAGAAAGTAGCAAAAGAAAGTTACATCGGAAGGTTCAAAAACTCATTTTGATACAGCTTGTTTGCCAAGCTATCGCGAAGCTTAGCGGGGATGAATTTCATTCGATTGATTTGTCTGACCAACTCTTGTGCAAAGCTAGGCTTTTGTTTCATGTTCATCACGCAGCCCATTAGGTTGATACTTTGTGCATCAAGCAGCTTTTTCGCTTGTTCTAGGTGGTGACTCGACGTTTCACCATAGGCGACAACCATCAATGTGCTGTCACAAGCACTCGCCACAGACTGAGCCGGAATGTTGCCTTTGTTTATGTTGAGAAGCGGTGAGGTATCAATGATGACTCTGTCGTATTTCTCTAACCATTTGTTGACCACGTTTTGTAACGTTGTCGGATCTTTATAAGCCAATTGCGTTGAAGCAACTTGTGGAGCAGGTACACCGATAAACGTACGCTGAGATTCAACATGTTCAATCAATTGACCTTGCTGATTATCTTCTAGCATATTCAAATCTTTGAAAGCAGGGTTGAATAAGTTGAGGTCAACATAAAGTGTTGAATGACCCGCAAGAAGAAAACGCTCAGCTAGTGCGGTTGCAATAGATGTTACGCCGTCACCTGAATGGCAGGCGGTGACGCATATTGATTTTTGGCCGTTAAGTTCAGAAGCTAAATACAGTTGCTCGACTTCGGCATGGGTCGCTGAAATTGTCATTATAAAGCTCCTATTAATACGATGGTGGTGGTGATACGCAGTATGTCATCAAGTCCGACGCGTGCTTTTTCAATAAAGCTTTCGCGACGGTCTGGGATGTAAATCGTGTCACCAGCGCGTAGCACCGGCAAGTTGTAAATGTTCGCCGTTTTGCTGAATTCAACAAGGTCAAAAGTACGAGCCTGACCTTGGCAGCAAGACATATTGACGATGGTAATTTTTTCTACATAAGCATTGTCGGTAGGGCCTGCTGCTTCTGCCAGAATATCTAGAATGGTCATGTTGTCGTTGAACACATAACGCCCCGGATTGTTAATCGCACCAAGCACACGAACGGTTTCTTCTTTCGGTGTATCTAACCAGTTTTTGCCTTTCTCTGGGATGTAAATCGTGTCGCCAGTGGTTACGTTTGGCAGTAACGATTCGTCACCGGTTTCGAAGTACAGTGATAAGTTAAGTTTGCTTACTTGCGAATAGGTTTTGTCACGATGCGTTACTCGAACGTTGTGGATGTCGGCATCCTTTGTTGGACCGTCAGCCGCAGACAAGATATCAAGGAAGTGCATGTCTTTGGTGAAGCGGTAACGACCGGGTGCATTCACTTGTCCAAAGATGTAGATCGAAGCATCAGAGCTTTGACGAACCCATTGTGATTTATTGTCTGAAGGATCTTGTGGCAAGTCGTGAACACGCACGATAGAGCCCGCTCGAATTTGTGGCATTTGGTCACGTGGCGCACCATTTCGAATAAAATCATCAAGGTTAAACACAACTAGCTTTCTACCAGTAACAACTTCGATTTTCGATGTGTCAGCGCGTAGCGTAGGGCCACCGACGTGTGCCAATAATCCCATGAAATTCATTTCATCTGACCATTCAATACGACCAGGTCGATTCACCTCACCAATCACGTTAACTGCTCTGTCTGGCGTGATTTTCAACCAAGACTTCTCGTTCATGTCGTTTTTCTCGGGAACGAAAATCGCGTCACCAGCTTTGATGCTAGGAGGGTTAGAGTTAGGTAAGCCTTCAGTGTAAGCCGCTAAATCGAATTTAAGCACTCTGCCATCTGCTTTGATAACACGGATTTGTCGTGACTCTGCAAATCGAGTTGGGCCGCCCGCATTCGCCAAGATATCCATAAAGGTCGCGTCTCTTTTGCCTTCAAAAGCACCAGGGGCTGCGACTTCGCCCATTACGTAAACCATGTTGGCGCCGGATTTGATCTCTTCTTCTTGCTTGGGAACGAAAATGGTCGCACCCGGGCGTAAAATTGGAAGCAGACTTTCGTCACCAGAATCTAAGTAACGTTTTAGGTTGAATAGCGTTGGGGTGTTGTTCGAAATCACTCGGATTTGCTCAACACTGGCATAACGAGTTACGCCGCCCGAACGCATAAGTACGTCGACAAGGTCGGTGTTCTCTTTGTAAGTGAACGAACCCGGCGCGTTCACCTCACCAAACACTTTGATGGAGTTACGAGAATCAGCACTGTCACCTGAGTTAGCAAGCTTTGCTGCGTCAAACTCTTGCTCGATGTTACCGACTAATGGAGAAGCTGGAACGAATAGTGAATCCAGTGATTGAAGAGTAGGTAATGCTGACTCGTCTCCTGAATCAAGGAATCGTTTGTAGTTAAACTCTTTCTTATCTGCGCCTCGCTTAAGAATCAGCTTATCCAGTTGCGCGCCCGGGCGTAAACCACCCGCAGCGTAAAGTGCCATTTGGATGCTAGAACCTAATGAGAGCGTGTATTCGCCAGGCTGTTCTACATAACCTTGCACGTAGATGATGATTTGCTGCTCTTTTACATACACTGAAGCGTTCGAAAGATCTTTGTAAGCGGTTGCCAGCGACTCTAGAACGACTTTGTTAAGCTGTTCGCTGTCGTAACCCGCAACAAACACAGCGCCTACTTCTGGAAGAGTAATACGGCCACGCTTATCCACTTGGAACCCCGTGTTTAAGGTACTTTCACCGGGTACGTTAACTTGGATTAGATCACCGACTTGAACCGCGTCTGAAAACTCATCGTTAGCATTGACGACATTCGCAAAGCATAACGATAGGGTGATGATAAAAGCGATCAAGGATTTCATAATCCACCTCCCATTTTCTCGGCATTCTTAGGCGAGACAATTTCAATACTTACTCGGCGGTTCGTTAAACGCGTGCCGTCGGATTCACCTTCAAAAAGAGGGACGGTTTCGCCAACAGAGACGGCTTTGATTCGTTGAGCGCCTAGTCCAAAAATAGTCAGGTAGCGTTCGACTTGTTTCGCTCGTCCAAGTGCTAACTTGTCGTTGTATTCTTCGGCACCCGTTGCATCAGCATGGCCGGTAACAACAAGGTCTAGGGATTTGTGTTCTTTAAGTAAAGTGGTCGCCTCGGCCAGTCTTCCCATATACTTAGGATTTACTTCAGTCGAGTTTTCCGCAAATTGGTTGTCAACATTAAGTAGGTCATACAACTGTTCAATAACCGACAGTTGCATTCTAAATTGATTTTCATTTTGTGGTGGCTCACAGCGGGCTTGTGAAGTTACGTAATCCAGTTGGACCTCAAGTTCATTTAGGCGTTTTCTTTGGATTACTAAGTCGTTGGCTGCATCCAGTAGTAGACCACCTTGAAGTTCGCGAGCAATACGATTTTGCTTTTCGATTGCTTGAACAACAGCAGCGGGGAAACACCAACGAGCACCTTCTTGAATCAAAGCATCAAGGTGCAATTTAGCGAGCTGCCAATCAAAGCGTAATCCATGTTCCGGACCAAGAGGCTCGTCTGGCATGACAGGAGAGAAGTCTGAGTTTTGATAGTTAATAGAATCGTAACTTTCAGCCAAACCCCCTGTGCCTTGTTCAGGATAGCTAGTACAGCCACCCAGAACGAGAGCGGACAGAGAAAGGGCTATGTAGTTTTTCAGTATTTTCATGCCAACGTCCTATGTTTCTAATTTTTCTTATTATTTTTTGTTACTTCTAGCTTAGTGGGTCTTCATGAATTTGCAGGATTTTTTGAATTTACTGGGATAGCGTGGCCAATACGCAGCAAGTTCATAATTTCAAGAGGTTGACCCGTCACATTTTCAAGTCGCATGTTGCGCTCGCGTTCAGTCAGACGTTTGAACATATAAACAATCGCGCCAACACCAGATGAATCTAAAAACTCAACCTGACTAAAATCAACTTCGATTTCAGGGTGACCATCGTTAGAAATCACATCATCGATGTCGGTTTGTGCATCACGACTGCCTGCTGCATCCAGATCACCGAAAATAGAAAGTGTCAGTGTCGTTGTGTTTAAATCAATCTTACGTAGTTCCATAGCGATATCTCCTTTTCAGTATGTATGGACAATTGCACTGAATGTGCCAACTTTTATGTTGTTATTTTTCAATGGCTTATATTTATCGTGAATTCCCATCTCAAATTGAGAAAAGGCATTTCTCAATTTGAGAACTAAAAACGGCGGATCATATGAGAGCCATAAGTCATTAATTTAATGAATAGATGCAAGGGTTAGATAAGGTTGATGAGTGGATCGCATCTTCTAGCAAAGATTGTCTAACTGCGTGTTAGAGCACTTACGATTAAAAGCATTTGTTGACCACTACAGTTATTAATACGGAGAAGATGATGAGATTAACCAAACTGGCTTTAGCCACTCTATGGGTGTGTTCGCTTTCATCTCATTCATCCTATTTACCTCCGGACTATTTGGTGCTTGCAAACTCCTACCAGCAAGGCATTGATGTTTCTGAATACTGGAAGAGTGAAAAGCTTGATGGGATTCGGGCTCTTTGGGACGGACAACATCTTTATACACGCAATGGTAATCGCATTTACTCACCGAAGTGGTTTACTGAAAACTTGCCTAAGGTCCATCTCGAAGGAGAGTTGTGGGCAGGAAGGGGCAAGTTCCACCTTGTTCAATCTACCGTTCTCGATCATACGCCGAGTGACACAGCATGGCGCCAAATCGATTTCATGCTGTTTGATATGCCAGGCGCTGCGGGAGATTATCAAAAGCGCTATTACAACATTTTGCATTGGGTAAGCGTGATTGGAGAATCTCATGTCAGCTACATAGAACATGTACCAATTCACAGTGAAGAGGCTTTGTTTCATCAACTTGATAATGTCGATGAGCGTAATGGCGAAGGTTTGATGCTTAGAAAAATCACCAGTCGTTATCAAGCAGGCCGAAGTAATGATTTGTTAAAACTGAAAAGGCATCATGATGCCGAAGCCACAGTTATTGGCTACAAGAGCGGGACAGGGAAGTACAAAGGGATGATGGGGTCAATTTTGGTTCACACAGAAGAGGGTGTGGAATTTTATATAGGCAGCGGGTTCAGTGACCAAATGAGACTCGCACCGCCAGAGATCGGAAGCCGTATTACCTTTCGCTACAATGGTTTTACTCAAAACGGAAAACCCAAGTTTGCGCGCTTTGTTCGAGAGAAGAGTGAATACTAAGGCAGATGCGATCTACCTGACCATTAAACGAAAAAGAGCCCTGAAAATCAGAGCTCATTTTTGTGTTCGAAATCAGATAGACCGACTTAGCGAGTGCGAATCTAACGAGAACTAAATTCTAACTGTACGTCATCATCCTGCTTGTGCATCCAGTGTAAGCGCATACCTAGCATAATCGCTGCTGACGTTAGACCGATAATGAAACCAATCCAGAAACCGTGTGCGCCCATAGGTTCAACAATCCAATCTTTCATTCCTAAGATGTAGCCGATAGGAAGACCAAGCAACCAGTAAGCTACGAAGGTAATGTTGAAGATTGAACGCATGTCTTTGTAGCCACGCAGAGCACCTGCAGCGATAACTTGGATGGCGTCGGTGCATTGGTAAACCGCCGCGAACAACAGCAACTGCATTGCAACCATAATTACTGCCGTGTTCTCTGTGTAAAGTAATGCAACCTGTTCTCTAAACAGAATCGTTAACGCCGCTGTCATAAGGGCTGTCACTAAACCAACAATGATACCCACGTGTGTCGCGATCTTCGCACCTTCGGTGTTGTTTTCGCCCAACTTATGGCCAACACGAATACTCACGGCTGCACCGATACTCATTGGAATCATGAAGACCAGCGAAGAGAAGTTGATCGCGACTTGGTGCGCGGCAACAATCAATGAACCTAATGGTGCAACTAACAGAGAAACCACCGCAAACAGAGTTACCTCGAAGAAGATAGCGGCCGCCACTGGGAAACCAAGTCTAAACAGGCGAATTTGAGCTTTAAGTTGCGGCTTATGGAACGTACCGAAGATGTTGATTTTCGATAACCGTTTTGAAGTTAAAACGTAAGTGAATAGCAGTGCAAACATCACCCAGTATACGATAGCCGTTGCAACGCCACAGCCAACACCACCCAATGCAGGAGCGCCAAGTTTTCCGTATACGAACATCCAGTTAAGCGGGATGTTTAATAACAAGCCAATAAAACCAATCACCATTGCAGGCTTGGTTAAAGACATACCATCGGTAAAACTTCGCAATGTTTGGAACAACAAGAAAGCGGGTACAGCAAACATCACCGCATTCATATAGCCGATGGTCTTTTCCGCCATGAGTTGTTCAATGTCCATCCACTCCAATATCAATTGTGTTTGAAAAAGCACACCAATGATTGGAAGGGAGATGACGAGCGCTAAAAATGCGCCTTGTTGAATTTCGAATGGAATTTTTACTTGTCGACCAGAACCATTCAGTTGTGCAACGACAGGAACCAACGCCATCAATAGACCAACACCAAATAGGATTGATGGTAGCCAGATACTTGCTGCAATCGAAACCGCCGCCATATCGATAGCACTTACGCCACCGGCCATTACGGTATCAACAAAACCCATTCCAGTTTGTGCAACGGATGCGATCAATACTGGGGCCGCAAGTTTAATTAGATTCGAGGATTCTTCTTTGTAACGATGCACAAACAACTCCAAATAAGAGGGAAAATTAGAATAATAGTGTAGGAAAGGACATTCTGAAGGAATCAGAGACAATGATCTTAGGCTTCCACTGGACGAATCATAAAGAAATGTCACAATAACTGCTATGAAAAACTGTTATTAGAATGCTAAATAGGAATCTTATGTTTACAGGTATCGTTCAAGGTATGGCAACACTGGTTGCTATCAACAAAAAAGAGTCGTTTCAAACTCATACCATTGAGCTAAGCGATGAAATGGTTGAAGGATTAGCCATTGGTGCTTCAGTAGCTCATAACGGTTGTTGCTTAACGGTAACGGAAATTTCAGGTAACCAGATTGCTTTTGATTTAATGCAAGCGACATTGCGATTGACGAACTTAGGCCAACTGAATGTTGGTGACAAAGTGAATGTTGAGCGTGCAGCAAAGTTTGGTGACGAAATTGGCGGGCATAGCATGTCTGGCCACATTACTCTGATGGCTAACCTAGTCGATGTGATTAAAACAGAAAACAACCGTACACTTTGGTTCGAACTACCAGAAGAATCGATGAAGTACGTATTGAGTAAGGGTTACATTGGTGTTGATGGTTGTTCATTGACGATTGGTGAAGTGGAAGAGAACCGTTTCTCTGTTCACCTGATCCCAGAAACTCTGAATCGTACTCTGTTTGGCGGCCGTGAAGTAGGCGACCAAGTGAACATTGAGTTCGATCCACAAACGCAGGCAATTGTTGATACTGTCGAGCGTGTATTAGCGAACCAGGAATAGCCACTAAGCGCATTGAATCGGTGGCAATAAAATCACACCGATGACCAAATTAAAAAAGAGCACGTGAGGTGCTCTTTTTTGATCATGGTTTAAACGAGAAACTGATTGTCAGAATACTTGTTCATCATCGGCATCAATCGAAAGGTTGATTCTGTCTCTTACTTCGTCAACCTGCATATCCAAATGAATGGCATTGCAACATGCTGGGCAATCGTCATAAAAATCTTGGCTCCCATTAGAAGCATCAAGCGTTATGCTGATGGCATGCCCACAGTGGGGGCAGGAGACATGTTTCTCTGTGTATTTATGCATCGCGAATTCTCCTCACTGTAACTTGTTCCAATCGTAGTAGCTTTAAAGATCGCAGTAGCGTTATAGAACGCAATAGCTAGCTGTGATTGGTATTAAACGGCCTGTATCTTCTGAATGCATGCTTCAGTGTGTGCTAAATATTCGCCGCCAAATTGATTGCAGTGGTTAAGAAGATGGTACAAGTTGTAAATGTCTTTCCGATCAGTATAGCCCACGTCGAGTGGATTGACGCTCTGGTAACCTTCATAAAACTCTTTAGGGAAACCTTCAAACAATTCCGTTAATGCCAAATCGCATTCATGGTCCCCCCAGTAACAAGCCGGGTCGTAACAGATTGGCCCAAAGGCTGAATTTGCTACATTGCCATTCCAAAGATCCCCATGAAGCAAAGAAGGGCGAGGGTTGTGGCCAGCAAGACGCATATTCACCACATCAACGATGTCATCGATATCACCAAACTCGATGCCTTTCTCTTTGAGCAGTTGCAGTTGGAAACCAATGCGTTGCTCAGAGAAAAAGCGACCCCATTTCTTATGCCAAGGGTTGGGTTGAAGTGTGCTGCCGATATAGTTGTCTTGGTCGCAACCAAACTCTTTTTGCTCGCCCCATTGATGAAGCCGCGCAAGCTGAACGCCGAAATCGAAGCTATTGTTGCCCGTCTCGAGCGGTTTGGTCGGCAAGTAATTCAGAATAATGAACGAGCACTCTTTGGTTTTGCCAATAAGCACCAACTCAGGAACGTAAACAGTGGAGGTTTCTCTTAACAAGCGTAAGTTCTCAGCTTCAATTTCAAACTTAGGTAAAAATTCTCGCTGATTCACTTTCACAAAGTAACGCTCATTACCATCGCTGATCATATAGCAATCGTTAATGTCGCCACCAGAAACCTTGGTACGTTCAGTAATCTGAAAGTTAAATAGAAGAGTATCTGAAAGTTGTTGAGAAATGGCCTGCCACATAGGAAATCCTCAAAGACTGAAAGTTAAAAAGGTTGAAGGTTAGAAATACTGTTTGTTTAATAGCGTTAGTTTAGGATAAATCTGAACAATTTATAGACGCACTCGTCAATGTTCTTAGCTCTTCTTCATCTTACGTAGAATCAATTGGCCGAATTGTGAACTCGAACTGATTCAAGCTCTTTGAAATACAAACATAAATTGAAAACCTGACGTGATGAAATAGTTTGGAACTGGTCTCACAATCGAAACGGTTTTGAACGCCACAAACTGGAAAAGAGGTTTGAGCTTGTTATTGTCTAGCGACTAAATCAAATGAGCTTTTAGAGTAAGTTGAAAGGGCTATTGTTAACTGGCGCAATACTTTGCTTCAAAGTTTGTCTTACACTTCTTTAGCGTGAATTTACTTATGTCGTAAGTAGGCAGGTATACCACATAAAGCTATATCGATTTAATTTTAAGCTGAAATACTAACTAGGATCATTTAAATGTAGTTTTGGGCAATAAAGTGATGACAAATAGCTTCATTTACATAGTATTAGGCAAGTACGTATTAATCTGCTCTAGAGCTTAAAACGGAGAATTATTGTGGTTGTAGAAACCGATGGCTATTTGGCTTTAATCGAGCACCTATCATTCAACCTTGATGTGTTTACCAATAGTAATGGTGATACTGGAAACGAAAGTGTCGAAGACATTGTTACCGACATGATTTCAACAAACATCATGGCTATTTTCGAGCAAAACCCAGAGTTGCATTCGAGCGTTCGTTTTCAACTTTTGAAAGAAGCAGATGCCGTAGTAGCGGATCTTGGTGAAGTATTAGCGGGTGTGTGGGCTAAGAAAGCGACTAACGAACAAATTGTATTCCTCGATGAGTACATCGCGTTAGTGAAGAACCTGTTTGATACTGCTGTTGCTAAATACGATTAACGGTTTGTTTGCTCATTTATCGTCGTAATTAATCAGCATAATAACAACGGGCGTTTAAGTCGTATCTTTCTAGAGTTACCTCGCTCAGCGGTTTATCTTTCGAACCGCTATAAACGCCTAAAGTGCCAAAACTTGGATGCCCAGTAAGGGTTATCTAACCTAGAAATAATGACACCTTTCGATGTCGAGGCATGTAGAAATTGGTTGTTTCCTAAATAAACGCCTACATGTCGCACCGTCATCGAAGTCTTGAAAAACACCAAGTCACCGCTTGTTGCCTGCCCATACGCAATTTCTTTTCCCTTTTTACTCTGGTCTTTTGTGGTTCTTGGTAGAGCTTGTTGAGTCGCATTTTGCACGGCGATTTGAACAAAAGCAGAGCAATCTATACCTCGAAATGATGTCCCACCGAAATGGTATGGCACACCTTTCCACTGTTCATACACGCTCATATAAGCGTTTGTAGTCAATTGTTCTGACTTTGATAGGGGTTTCTGTGCGGTTTGACTAAGCTGAGAAGGCGAAGGTGACGAGCTACAAGCAGCCAATGTTGCTAAAGTTATTGTAACTACAGCCATTTTTCTGATTTTCATATGTAACTCTTCTGACAAAAAACTGAAATAAAAACGTCATCAAGGACTTCTAGTATACGACCTAACTTAAGGATATCTCTTTTCGTAGTCAAACTGGATTTCACATGCCCGACACAAATTTATCAATAAAACCCTCACGTTATACATTCTCGCTCATTCAAACCGTCACTGCTGTATTTATTTCCATTCTTTTACTTGTTACTTTTTTATCAATGGTTAGCATTCGGGGCGTTGAACGGGTCGGGGGACATTTTGATGCACTCTCGGAACAAGCATTACCCCTTGCTCTACATAACGCCGAATTAACGCAAAGCGTATTAGAACAAGTAAAACTTCTCACTTACAGCACCCAATCAACCGACTTAGATACACTGAATGCCACAAGGGGCTCAATTGACCAACTCGCTACAGAGAGCAATACCACGCTAGAGGAACTCCTTTTTATCTCCCAATCTTTTCCTGATGCAATCTCTTTAGAGCAACAACAAATCCTTGTCGATGACATGGCGCAACTGCAAGCTATGACCAACACGGTACTGCTGGCGCAGATTGAGATTCAAAGTAAGCAAAATCTGATCGACAGTAAAATGGGCGAGTTCCGTTATGGCGTTGGATCTATCGGACCAGAAATGAATCGAATCAGCTCATTCTTGGTTGAAGACAACCCAGAAGCGAGCGATGCAGCGAACCGATTCACATCCAGTGCGTCTGCTATGGCGAACACCTTCTTGATGCTGATGATGCAATCTGACATTGATAAAGCACAAGACGAATACCGTCAATTGAGAAACCGAATCGCAGGCCTTAACTTGGCTTACAGCGATTTTGCTGATTGGCACCCAGACATCGCTGAGTTCGCGAGCTTAACGGCGCCTTACGAGATGGTCAAAGAAGGCTTTACCGAAGAAGGCGTAATCAAACAAATCCTCTTGAAACTCGAACTGGTTCAGCAGCAAGAGCAGAACTTAACGCAAGTTATCACCCTCGCGAATACCGTCATCAGCACATTGAATCAGTTGTCTTCTACCGCTTCCCACCTGATTGATGAAAGTGAACTGATTGTAAATCAAACCATCACCAATATTGATCGTGTGTTGTTTATCAGCGGGCTAGTGATTGCCGTAATCATTGTGATTTCATGGTTCATGTTACGCCGTTGGATGAATAAAGGGCTTAGAAACATTACTCAACAGTTGAGTTCACTGGCAGATCATGACTTCTCTAAACAGAGCGAATTGCTTGGGCCGTTAGAGCTGCAAGTTATTACTTCAAAGCTCAATACGGTCGTTGATTCAACCGCAGACTCGGTTCGTTTAGTAACGCGTAACTGTGAGACGCTTTATCAAACGGCAGAAGTAAGCCACGACGCTGCAGAGCAAACCAATTCGAGCTTGAACGAGCAGAACGAATCACTTCAGAATATGATCACCACCATTACGGAGCTGGAAGCATCGATTGGTGAGATTGCTCGTATTTCTAACGCATCGAACGACGATGCTCAAATAGCAGAAGATGAGTCAGTGAATGGCAGCCAAGTGGTTGGCCTTAACCAACAACGATTACAAGCGCTTGAGCACTCTCTTAGCATGAGTGAAGAGTCGATGGCTGACTTGGATGGTCGAGTGAAACAGATTCGTGAAATGGTCGATATGATCAGCGGAATCGCTGAAAACACCAACTTATTGGCACTGAACGCTGCGATAGAAGCGGCGCGAGCAGGTGAACAAGGTCGAGGTTTTGCGGTAGTTGCAGACGAAGTGCGTAAATTGGCGAGCGGCACATCCCAGCAAACCACCAATATTCGTAGCATGATGAACGAGCTAGTAGCGGCAGCCGATCGCTCACGTGCTTCTGTAACGGAATCGAGAAGTGAGATGGCCAATGCACTGGAAACCAGTGGCGATGTAAGACAAGCCTTCGAGAAAATCGAATTTGCGGTTAGCCAGATCAAAGGGCGTGTTGAGCAAATCATGGTGGCTACCGAAGAACAAGCTCGTGCAACTGTCGATGTTACCCATTCAATCACTCGAGTATCTGAGCAGGGCGAGAATACTAAGCTGCAACTTGAATCTATGATCGAGAGTTCAGAGCAAGTCGGAGAGATAGCAGGGCACCAACAAGCCATGCTTCATAAGTACGTATTGAAGTAAGTGTGTAAACGTCGTCCGGAAGTGGGAATTGCCGCTGAAAGGTGAGAAGCTACGCATATAAAAATGGTGCAATCTCTTATGAGTTTGCGCCATTTTTTATTATTTTCTTGAGGCGTTAGGTCTTGTCTTTCGAATGAGGGAAGGAAGCGAATGGTTGGCGTAACATTAAATCTAGCCGTTGCTCTTTACCATCTTGAATCTCGGGAACACCAATATGCACCTTGTCATGACCAAGCTTGGGTTGGGCGCGGTAAGTCTTAAACCAGATGTCCCACACTGATAAAAAGAAGCCAAAGTTTGAGTGCGTTTCCTTAACAATGACCGAGTGATGAACGCGGTGCATGTCTGGGGTCACAATCACTTTTCTTAATCGCTTATCAATCCAAAGTGGTAGGCGTGCATTGCTATGGTTAAACATCGCGCTCGCATTAAGAACAATTTCTAAGATCACGACAGCAATGACAGGCACACCTAGCGCGATCACCAAGCTCACTTTGATAAGCATTGAAAGAATCATCTCAATAGGGTGAAAGCGCGTTCCGGTTGTGACATCGATATCGAGGTCCGCATGGTGAACTCGATGTAGCTTCCACAACCAAGGAACACGGTGAAACACCAAGTGCTGTAGGTAAATGGCGCAATCTAACAGTAATACACAAATCAAAATGGTGAGTTCTTTCGGAAGTGACAGGGTAGTGAACAAACCCCATTGATTTTCTTGTGCGATAACCGCCGCTTGGAAGGCTGCGATAGGAATTAAAGTGGCCAATAGAAAGCTGTTCAAAGCAACCAGCGCAAAGTTGTTTCCCCAGCGAAACCATTTGCTTTGAGTCAGTGCTTTACGAGGAAAACGGTATTCCCAAAGCGCACACAGTCCGAAAACGACAATAAAACAAACAAGGCGAAGCAGTGATGGGTCTTGCATGGGAATTCCTTCTATCATTCTAGGGACACTGTAAGTACAATCGTGCCACTTTTCTAGATTTATCGTTATTGTCCATGAGAATCCACGCTTTTCACCGTTTATATCAACACCGTTTGTCTCTTTCTACCAAGCCGTTTAACGCGCGCGGGTGTAAAGTGGTTCGATGTGAGTTCTGTAAAATCAAACAAGACAGCTGTATCTGTGAACATCAACCAGACGTAAATACGAACGTCGCGACCATGTTGATCTTATCGGACAATGAAATACTCAAGCCAAGTAATACCGGCCGTTTAATCCTTGATACCGTTAAAGACAGCTATGCCTACCTTTGGCACCGCACTGAACCGAATCAAGAGATGATTGAGGTGCTGAAAGACGATAAATATCAGCCAGTCGTAGTCTTTCCTGAAGATTATACCGATGACAAATCGCGCGTGGTTGCAGACCTTGGTGAGATGCGAGATTCGAACAAGACGTTGCTGCTGATTTTTATTGATGGCAGTTGGCGTGAAGCACGACGTATCTTCCGTCGTTCAGAGTATCTGCAAGATTTACCCGTGTTGTCGATTGAACCAGAATCGGTTTCGCAATACATGATGCGTAAGTCAGACAACGAACAACATCTTTCGACTGCAGAAGTGGCGAGCTTGGTTTTGAAACAGGCAGGTGAAGAGCAGGGCGCTCAGACTTTACAGTTGTGGTTTGAGACATTTCGCGAAAGCTACATGCTAAGCAAGACGCGTTATAAGTCCGATCCAACCAAACCAAGCCTGAACGCTTTCATAGAGCACACTAAAAATGAGACGTCACTCTAACCTTTAACCGCTTTGTGCTGACTTGTTGTTCAAACAGATTCGAACACGAGATAAGTTTGTTATCTATCACGGTTTGTAGGGGGAGTGTTATGGATAATGCTTCCTAGATGTTTAGTTTGAAAAATTTATTTGCCCGAATTTAGGGAAAAATTGGAGAGATTTCATGTATTACGGCTTCGATGTTGGCGGCACAAAAATTGAATTTGGTGCGTTCAATGAAAAACTTGAGCGAGTAGCAACAGAACGCGTACCAACGCCTACTGAAGATTATCAACTGCTACTTGATACGATTGCCGGTTTGGTAAAGAAGTACGACAACGAATTTTCTTGCGAAGGTAAAATTGGTCTTGGTCTTCCTGGTATGGAAGATGCTGACGACGGCACAATGCTGGTTGTTAACGTGCCAGCTTCAACGGGGAAACCACTACGTAAAGACCTAGAAGCGCTTATTGGTCGTAGTGTGAAAATTGAAAATGATGCGAACTGTTTTGCGCTTTCAGAAGCGTGGGATGACGAGCTTAAAGACGAACCATCAGTAGCAGGCCTAATTCTAGGTACTGGTTTTGGTGGCGGTTTAGTTTACGAAGGAAAAGTGTTCTCTGGTCGTAACCACGTTGCTGGTGAACTGGGCCATATGCGTCTTCCTATTGATGCTTGGTTCCACCTTGGCGACAACGCACCGTTACTAGGCTGTGGTTGTGGCAAGAAAGGTTGTCTAGACAGCTACCTATCAGGTCGTGGCTTTGAATTGATTTACGAGCACTACTTCGGTGAGAAGAAGAAAGCGATCGAGATCATTCAAGCGTACAACGAAGGTGAAGCAAAAGCGGCTGAGCACGTTGATCGTTTCATGGAGCTATTGGCTATCTGTTTCGCGAACCTGTTTACCGGTCTTGATCCACACGTAGTTGTATTGGGCGGCGGTCTTTCAAACTTCGAACTTATCTACGAAGAGATGCCAAAACGTATCCCTAAATACCTACTGTCTGTAGCGAAATGTCCAAAGATCATCAAAGCGAAGCACGGTGATTCAGGCGGCGTGCGTGGTGCTGCATTCCTTAACATTAAGTAGTCGTGGCTTAAGTTAAGCTAGCTAAGGTCTAGGGTTAGATAGTTAAAAAGCACAAATAAAAATGCCGCAATCTCGAAAGAGGTTGCGGCATTTTTTATTGTTCAGTGTTTTCGTTTCTTTAGCTCTTAATTCTTAGCTCTCAAGTGCAAACGAAAAGCTAGAAGCTACAGATCGAGAAAAAGAAGCCAGAGGGCTTACTTCTTCTTTTTACCAACACCAAGGTTGTCTTTTTGCTTCAACGTAAGCTTAGTAAAGCCTAGCTTACGGAAATAGTTGTCTTGGTAGTTACGAACCGCTTTAGTATCAGAAATAAACTCAAGCTGTTGCTCAGTTTTTAGATACTCAGTGATGTCGATACCTTCAGCTGCAGCGACAGCTTCTTGGATCGTGCGGTGTTCTTGTTTCGAAAACAGTAACTCTTTGTCTTCGTCTTTGTAAGTGTACAGAATGGTACGAGCCATGATGCTCTCCAATAGAATTATTACTTTGCGCGCACTCTACATAAAAACAGTACGTGGCTCAAGGTTATGATAAAAAATCTTAAGATTATCGTTCTTCAGGCTTATCGCTATTTAAGCTTTTCGTCTTTTAAGGAACGAACAGGTTGTCTTTTACAAAACGAACAGAAAAGAAAGCCCCATAACATCGAAAGCTCGATAGAAGGGGCTTCATCTATGTTTTGGCAAAGAGCTTCTAAGTCAATTAAAAAGCGGCCAAGTCAATTTAGGTGTTTGAGCTTTGAATCAAACGCGACCTTGTAGCGGAATGATCGTCACTGTCTCGCCAACTTTCACCGTATCAACCGCTGGCGAGATTTCGATTAAGCAGTTCGCTTCGCTCATTGAACGTAAAATACCTGAACCTTGCTTACCGGTTGTTTTCACTTCAAGTACGCCTGATTCGTTCATTGAGAACACACCACGGCTGAACTCAGTACGACCTTGGCGTGAACGCAATTGTTCAGTCGCTACCGCGTTCGCTTTAACTGGTGTCCAGTTGGTTTGACCTTGTAGCTTACGGATCGCAGGCTCAACAAAGTTAATGAACGACACCATCACAGCAACTGGGTTACCCGGTAAACCGAAGAAAGGTTTGTCTTCAATTTTGCCGTAAGCAAGAGGGCGACCCGGACGCATGTTGATGCGCCAGAAGTTAATCTCACCCAGCTTATCTAACGCAAGCTTGATGTAATCCGCATCACCGACAGACACGCCACCAGAAGTCAGAACCATATCGGTTTCAAGCGACGCTGAATGCAGAATATCCATCATCTTCTGTTCATCATCTTCAATGATGCCGTAATCAACGATGTCACAGCCGAGCTTTTGAAGCATGCCGATGATAGTAAAACGGTTCGAGTCGTAGATAGAGTTTGGTTTTTGCTCGCTGCCCGGATCTTGAACTTCGTCACCCGTAGAGAACACACCCACTTTAACTTTACGCAGAACAGGGCAGGCACCAAAACCTAACGACGCCATCATGCCCATTTCTGGCGCTTCGATGCGTGTGCCACGTGTAAAGACAGGTTGGCCGATTTCTAAATCTTCACCAGCCATACGGACATTTTGTCCAATTGAGATTTTCGCACCTGGGAAGCTAACCTTATCGCCATCTTGAACGGCTTGTTCGCGCATCACAACAACATCAACGCCTTCAGGCATTGGTGCACCCGTCATGATCTTAACAGCTTCACCTTGTTGAACAGTTTGCTCGTAGCTGTGACCAGCCATAACTTCAGCAACCAGTTGGTAACTATCCAGTTCTAAATCTTCACTACGAATTGCGTAGCCGTCCATTGCTGAGTTGGTGTTTTGAGGCACATTGATTGGCGAGATTACATCTTCAGCCAAAACACGACCGTAGCCCTGCAATAGTTCAACACTCTCTGTGAGATCGAGCGCGTCAATGCTATCAACAATCTTTTGTTGGCCTTGAGTAACGGTTAAACCAGCAGGAGAGAACGAATCACAACACACTGCGGGCGTGTTGTCTTTTGAAGACGAACACGACGCTGTTTTGCTTGTTTGCGAAGAAGGGTCGAATGATTGAGCATATTCGATGATGAAATCACGAATCGCTTCTAAGTCACTGATCGCCATTTGTGGCAGTTCGGATTCCACTTGGCTGTCTGCAGCAATGGCAATAATGTTGTCATCGTTCGGGTATAACCAAGGTTTACCGACTTCATCTCTGTGCAATTCAATTTTAGGGAAAGCAATGTTCTTGCAGCCTTCAACCAAAATCAGATCAAGCGTGTTGGTATCGAAACATGTCAGAAGGTAATCAAAATCAGCTTCGGCTTCTGGCGTTTCTGTCATCATCACGTGACGGTTACGAGAAGCGATCAACATTTGATTCGCGCCCGCTTTACGTAAGCGGTAACTGTCTTTACCTGGCTTATCGACATCAAAATCGTGGTGAGCATGTTTAAGAACACCCACTTTTAAACCCGCATTAGTCAGCAGAGGCAGTAACGCTTCAAGTACCGTTGTTTTGCCTGTACCGCTATAAGCAGCAAAGCCCAATAGAGGAAGGTTAGGGCGTTGTTTTGAATCTTTCATTATTGAAGCGTTCCGAATTGGGTGAGTTCTTCTGGCGTGTTCAGATTAACAAAGCAGTTAGGAGAATCGCTGAAATCAACGTATTCGGTAACACATTCTTTGTATAGCAAGATGATTTTACGATCACCACGTTCCAAAAACGCTTCTAGCTTTGGCAGAACACGTTTGTGGAATAGGGTGAATACAGGTTGCTTAAATTCGCCATCATGCGCGACAAGAATGTCACTGTCTTCTTTAACTGCAGAACAAAAACGCTCAACAAGGTCGTCACTGATTTGTGGGCTGTCGCAAGGGACAAAGCCGACCCAGTCTGTACTCGCGTTTTTAAGGCCAGCATGAATGCCGCCCAATGGACCTGGATAGTCAGGGAAGGAATCGGAAACAACCGGAGCAAATGCTTGGTAACTGTCTAAGTTACGGTTGGCATTGATGGTGATGCTGACATCTTGTTGTGACAGCTTGTTTATAACGTATTGAATAAGCGGAGAACCGTTGAGCTCAACAAGTCCTTTATCTTTTCCGCCCATGCGGCTGGCCTGTCCGCCAGCCAAAATAACCCAACTAGTTTGCGTTGGAAGCAGCATAAATATTCTCTTGTGCTTTATCTTTCTGAATAACTTGCAGAAGCGGCGATTCGGTCAAAGTATTGTCTTTGATCCACCATTGCTTCTTACATAAGTCGGTTAACGCGTTAGTTTGGTGACTAGTGATGACTAAACTCGCGCCTCTTTGAAGAAGATCTTCGGCCATTATCACCAATCTTTCAATAGATTCTTTGTCTAAAGAGGCACTTGGTTCATCCATAAGCAAGATTGACGGCTTAAGAATCCAGGCTCGTGCCATTGCAACGCGTTGACGCTCACCCCCAGACAACACAGAAATGTGTTCATCTGCCAAGGTTTCTAAACCTACCATTCTCAGCGCATTAATTATTTGAGCTCGCTTATCTTTTTGGCTCTCTTTGTTAAAGCGAATGCCATAAGCGACATTTTGGTACACCGAACCATCAAAAAGATAGGGGGTTTGATGCAGGTAGATAATGTCTTTGAACTTGAGCCTAGGGAATAAGATCTGCTGCCAGCTTTGTGTTGGAGACTGAATGCGGCCAGAGCTTGGCTGAATCAATCCAGACAATATTTTAAGTAGGGTCGTTTTACCCACACCATTATCTCCTTTGAGATAAATGGCATCGTTGGGGCCGATCGACAATTCGGGAATATGGAACAAAACACGCTCTTTGTAGCGCATTGAAATTTGCTGCGTTGTTATTTTTATACTCATGACAGCGTTCCTAAGTTCTTAAATAGCCTTTTCCTCTCACACTGGAAAGGAAAAAGTTAAGGGCTAATGCCAATGCTAATAACACCATACCGAGGGCGACGCCTTGAGCGAATGCGCCTTTGTGGCTTTCCATAGCGATAGCTGTTGGGATGTTTCTTGTCATCCCCATAATGTTGCCACCGACCATCATTGAACAACCAACCTCAGTGACAATACGAGAGAAGGCAGCGATAGTTGCCGCTAAAAGAGGGAAGCGCGTTTCCCAAATTAACGTACACGCCACACGAGTCGTTGATACGCCAAGCGTGCGCGCCGTTTCAACCGCTCGGCGGTCACTGGCTTGGAGAGCGCCATGCATCATCGCAACTAGGATAGGGAAACAGATCACCATTTGACCTAGAATCATCGCCTTTTGGGTGAACAGCAATTGCCAATCACCTAACGGGCCAGAGCGAGAAAGCATCATGTACATCAACAAACCGATAACCACAGTAGGGATCGCTTGCAGGGTGTTGATCACTGAAAGCAGAGCCCATTTCCCGGGGAACTCGGTATAAGCCAATAAGAAAGCCATAAGGATTGCAGGAACAATCACCAATGAGATGGCGGACAAAGATACGCTGAAGGATACCGCGACGATTTTCCACAATTCGTGGTCAAAGCTCACAAGTAGATTCATTGCATCAATCGTTGTTTGCCATAGGGTCATGAAGTATCTCGTGTAAATCGATAATAGGTTTTATCGGTAATGACTGATGTTAATCATAGCTGACCCAAACTATTTGAGTGTGTATTGGTCAGCTATTGTTTCTTTAAATGCTTCAGTTAACTGGTTAGTTAAGCGTAGTGCTAATTGGAATTAGTACTTACAACAAACCATTCTCAGCTTGTTATAAACGAATCTACGCTGACGAAAAACTACTCTGCGCTCGCTACAAACAGCTGTTTGCCATGCAGTTTAAAGTCGTTAATCAGTTTCTGACCTTTAGGGTTCACCAACCAATCACTGAATACTTTCGCTGCTTGGTAGTTAATGCTTGGGTAGCGCTCTGGGTTAACAAGGATTACTTGGTAAGGGTTGAATAGGTTCTTGTCACCTTGGAAAAGGATTTTAAGATCCAGTTTGTTTTGGTAAGCCAACCATGTGCCACGGTCTGTCATGGTGTAGCCTTGCATTTCAGACGCCATGTTCAGAGTAGGGCCCATGCCTTGACCAACACTGCGGTAGCCACCAAAGTTTGGTTCCATTTTGGTCTGTGCCCAAATGCCCATCTCTTTCTTGTGCGTGCCTGAATCGTCACCACGAGACACAAACGTCGCGTTGTTGGTTGCGATTGCTTTGAACACATCAGTCACTGCTTTTTGAGATTCAATCTTCGCTGGATCGCTTTGAGGACCAACAATGACAAAGTCGTTGTACATCAGCTTGCGAGGTAGAACCCCATAACCTTGCTCAACAAAATTCGCTTCAGCCTTTGGGGCGTGAGTCATCACTAGATCTACATCGCCATTCTCACCCATGCGAAGTGATTTACCTGTACCCGCCGCTAGAACATCAACTTTGATACCAGAATCTTTTTCGAACTCAGGTAATAAGTAGTCAAGTAGACCAGAGTGATAGGTACTTGTGGTTGTTGCCAATTTGATATGGATGGTGTCTTCCGCGCTGCTAGCCGTATAACTGACGATAGATAGAGCTGCAATAGTTAGGGGAATTGCTTTCATTATTATTATGTCCATTCTGTTATAAATGAATGACATGCCTTCAGTTTTAAAGGGCTCAAAAAAGGGCATGTGCATAAGACGCTAATTGTTGTAATTAGAAATCTACACCTTATAAGCAATCTTAATGCCAATAAATCATGCATCAGATCTCATTAAATTGCTGTTATTTCGGACAAAACTGCGTCATTTAGCCCTCTAAAATGAATCAAAACATGAGCTAGGACAAAATGTCGCACATTGTCCCTGTTGCACAAAAGGTTAATTGGTACACTCTGTCCCAACTTTCCCCACCGGCTAATCATTATGTCTTTACCTAGTTCATCTGCACCCAACCTCAACCCGAACACATTGACTCAATATCAAGCGTTTTCCGTCTTGGTTGTGGATGATGAAATGGGTATGCAGGCTATTTTAAAGAAAGCACTGGGTAAGTTCTTTGGCAAGGTATCGAGTGCGGGGTCGGTTGAAGAAGCCGAAATACTGCGTTCGAGCGAGCATTTTGATCTCATTGTTCTTGATATCAATCTGCCAGGTCGGTCTGGTATTGAGTGGGAAGAGGCGTTTAACGACAACGACAAACGTGCCGATGTGATTTTCATGACAGGTTATGCTGATTTAGAGATGACGATATCTGCGCTTAAGCTTGGTGCTTCAGATTTTATTCTTAAGCCATTCAACCTCGAACAAATGATACAAGCGGTTCTGCGTTGTATGGACAAGCGCCTTGACCAAAGAATGCAGTACGCGTTGAAGCGTGATGTGAGTCGTCATATCAAGACCGAATTGATCGGCAATTCAGACAAGACCAAACAGCTTAAATTGCTGATCAGTCAATTTGCACCGTCTCGAGCGTCCGTTTTGATAGAAGGTGAGTCGGGTACCGGCAAAGAGCTGGTTGCTCGTGGTGTACATGAAGCCAGTAAACGCACAGGTCCTTTTGTGCCAATCAACTGTGGTGCGATTGCTCCAGAGCTTCTAGAAAGTGAACTGTTTGGACATACATCAGGCGCATTTACCGGCGCGAAGAAAAACCGTGAAGGTCTTTTCCGAGTCGCAAGTGGTGGCACCTTGTTCCTTGATGAAATTGGTGAAATGCCACTGCCAATGCAAGCAGCGCTGTTACGTGTGTTAGAGCAACGTACTATTCGTCCAGTTGGCAGTGAGAAAGAGATCGCTGTCGATGTACGTGTCGTCGCAGCAACAAACCGAAATCTTCAAGAAGAGGTCGATAAAGGGCACTTCCGCCGCGATCTGTTCTACCGACTCAATGTACTTAAGATTGATGTGGTGCCATTGAGAGAGCGCCCGTCAGACCTGATTGAACTTGTTCCATACTTTACTCGTCTTTTATCGAGCGAGCTTGGCATGCCAGTTCCAAATTGGGCACATGAAGATATCTTGGCGTTGAACGAATACGAATGGCCGGGAAATATTCGTGAACTTAAAAACTTAGTCGAACGATGCATTCTTTTAGACAAGCCACCAGCACACTATTGGCGCGAGATTAATGGTGATCCTGTTCCCGCTAGCATTTCAGTGACGGTGTCACATGGTGCGGAAATGCCAAACTTGAATAATGCAGACGCTGCCGAGGGTTATCCAAACACTTGGACACTCAAAGAAGTAGAAAAATCTCATATAGAACAGCTGGTTAGTTTTCATGATGGCAATAAATCGGCAGCTGCAAGAGATCTTGGCGTCGCACGTAAAACGCTAGAGCGTAAGTACAAAGATTGGAACACAGAAGGCTCTGAATATGCCGATTAGACGTCGTTGGTGGTCAAAGTGGGCGTTCCGATTCAAAACCATGGTTCGCTACCGATTATTATTCCTAACATCAGCTCCGATCATTCTGACCTTGTGCGCGCTTGTGGCTATCACACTGTATTGGTCAATACATTACACGTGGCAGGGCGCTCTGATTGATGTTGATGAACGCTTGGATGTTGCCGATAACAGTATTCACCTGATCCAAAATCAGCAAGCATACAACGTTCGTGCGTTTGCCGAGTCTTATAACTTTCGAACCAAACTTGCGAGTGATCTTTCACACGAAGAGCTAACTCGCTGGGTGTCTGAGAACAAATCTCGCTATGAGCTCGATTTTCTGCGCTGGCGCAGTGTCGAGAGCATGGAAAAGAAACTCGAATATCTAAACTTAACTCACAAGCCTTCATTTTTCAGTGTCTTAAGCCGTAATGAACTCAATTATCTCGATCGTGACGTCGCTAAAAAAGCGGAAGTTCCGATGCTCAACGGGCAAGAGGTCGAGACTCGCGGATTGGTAAGCCGAACCGTTGTATCCATCAAAGATGAACATGATCATGTGATTGGTTTTCTCGATGGTGGGATCTTACTGAATAACAGTACTCAACTTGTTGACCAAATCAGTAACCTTATCTATCCACAACGAGAAGGTTTTAATCGTCATATAGGAACGGTCACGGTTTTCCTTGATGATCTTCGTGTTAGCACCAACGTGCCTTTGAGCAGTAAAGACAGTGTAGGGCGCGCCATTGGTACACGTGTTTCTCACGAGGTTCACTCGAAAGTCTTGAATGAAGGTAAAGAGTGGCTAGATCGAGCGTATGTTTACGATGCTTGGTACATCACAGCTTACCAACCAATCCATGACCAGTTTAATAATGTGATTGGTATGCTTTACACCGGTTATTTGATTTGGCCGCTGATAGAAACGTACTTAACCAACCTTGGCGAAATTAGCATTACCATTGTGTTGCTTCTGTTGGCATCCGGTTTGATCGTTCACCGTGGCGCACGTGATCTTTTCAACCCAATCGAACGCATTCATAAAGTGGTGAAGCTAGTACAGATGGGGCAAGACAAGCGAATTGGTACGCTAGGTTTGGATGATCAACACGAACTGACACTGCTCGCTAAACAGTTCGATAAGATGTTGGATCTACTGCACGAGCGTAATCAAGAGATTCAACAAGCGGCGTCTGAACTAGAGTGCAAAGTGCATTCTCGTACCGCGAGTTTGAAAGAGAAAACTGAAGAACTTGAACTGCACATCAAGCTTCTCAATCAAGCCAGAGATAAGCTGGTGGTCAATGAAAAACTGGCCGCGTTAGGTGAATTAACGGCAGGTATTGCTCATGAGATCAATAACCCAACCGCCGTGATTCTTGGCAACGTTGAACTGATGAAGTTTGAACTGGGCGATGAAGTGAGCCGTGTAGATGAGGAAGTCCACGCGATCATGGAGCAGATTGACCGAATTCGAAATATCACACGAAGCCTGCTTCAATACAGCCGTCACGGCGGCGTACAAGACGAAATTACGTGGCAACATATCAACCCAATAGTGGATGAAAGTATTACGCTCGTAAAAACAGGTGCGAAGAAGAAAGGCATTGTGTACGTATCGCAGCTGAACGCTAAAACCTCAGTCGAGGTCAATCGAAACCAATTGCTACAGATTCTGGTTAACCTACAAATGAACGCGATTCATGCAATGGACGGTCAGGGCACGTTAACCATTTCGAGTGAAGACTGGGTTGAAAATGGTGTGTCTCATGGCGCTATCGTTCATGTTCAAGATGAAGGCTGCGGTATTAAGGAAGAACAACTGAAACGTATCTTCTCGCCTTTCTATACCACCAAACGAGATGGCACGGGCTTAGGGTTGTCAGTATCTCAGAGTATCTTGAGCCAAACTGGCGGCGAGATCCGAGTTGAATCTGAGGTAGGTAAGGGAAGTTGCTTTAGTATCTATCTTCAACAGAAAGCGACACCTCAATTGCTTGTATCAAACCTATAAGTTCTAAGAACTCA
Source organism: Vibrio sp. 10N.222.51.C5 (assembly GCF_041474575.1). NCBI lineage: Bacteria > Pseudomonadati > Pseudomonadota > Gammaproteobacteria > Vibrionales > Vibrionaceae > Vibrio > Vibrio sp. 10N.222.51.C5. Next base: position 28,004 of record NZ_JBFRUJ010000015.1, on the reverse strand, counting down.
TTCACTGATATTATCATCTGATAATATTTCTAACGCGCTTGGGCTATTACACGAACGTTTTAGCCCAAGCACGAAAATTCCGCACTACTAATCTATCGCAAACCAAATCTCAACTCGCTGCAAATGAGGTACTCCAAGCCTCACAATCGCTCGCAGAAGACAGTCAGAAAATGGCGAACACTACAGAACACCTTACTGAGCAATTGAAATACTTTAAGGTTTAGCATCAATAGGACTATTAGCTTAAAGATAAAAAGCTCATAAAAAACACCTCCGCACTTGCGATAAGTTCGGAGGTGTTTTTATTTATGGCTAGTCATTTGCTATAAGCAACAAACGTCTAAAGCATCAAGCCTAATGCGCCGCTACTGAAATTTTCGGTGGGTTGATGTTGTGCTTCTTAAACTCTTTCATCACACGCAAAGTAATGTCGGTTTCAAACAGCTTCTCATACGCAGTATCCACAACGTAAGCCTTACAAGTTAGCTGTATTGCTAGGTAGTTATCGGTAATCGTCTGTTTAACCAAAACCGTTACAGGTTTCGGCAAGTGGATATAACGACTTGAAGACGCCGCTTCTTGAATCAGATCGCGGGCTAGGGTGATGTCTTCATCCATACCAACGTAAAACGGAATCACCACCTGCATGTCCAACGCACCGTAGTTACCACTGGTGGTCACTTCATTTAAGAACTTGTTGTTCGGAATGGTAATGATGTCATCGTTCAGGGTTCTCATTCGCACTGAACGCAAACCAATGGTAATGATATCACCGTAGTTGCCTTCGAACGTGACGCGGTCACCAACTTGAAAGGGTCTATCAATCATTACCGTGATGCCCGCGATAAATGATGCTGCCAAGTCTTTAAGCGCAAAGCCGACCGACACGGCGAGGGTACCACCAATCAAAGCCAGTATTTGGTCGTTGATTCTAAAGCTCATCATGAACACGATAAGACCGGTGCTCACGTAGATAAAGAACTGAGTAAACGACTGCAGTTTTTGTAGCAACATTCGATATTGCACGAATTGGCTACCAAAACTGGTCACCATTGAGTTGATGAACTTGAGCAGTAACCACATCGCAGCAATAACGATCATGGAGAAGAACACGCCGCTCCATCGCACTAGACTCGCTATCTTTGAGATGTTTTCTACATTGGCTAACTCTTCCGTCGCAAAGATCGGGAAACTGACAGCACTTGCCAAGCCAACAAATAGTAGGATAAATAACTTCTTCATTTTACTTCACCAGTAGATGTTGACGGTCGAGAACGTTAGTAATGTGGCGGAACCAGTGCTCGGAAATTCGAGCCTTTTCTTCATGCCAACCAATATAACCACGGCTTTCAAAGTAACGCAGAATGCCGGTTATCTCAGCCGTGCTTAGCTGCGTACAATCAGACAAGACTTCCGGAGACGCGATTTCCAACTGCACGATAGAACGAAGCACAGCCAGCATAGGTTTTGGCATGTTTTCTAGTTCTTGTGCTTCTGGAACATGGAACAAGCGCACCACGGCTTGATCGGTATCTTTGTTTCGATTCAATGAGAGTCGGAAGAAGCGCAACGCAACGGTAGGGTTACCATCAGAGTAATGCCACAAGATTCGGTAGAAGCCTTGGCGTGCGCGATCTTCCTCGCTCATGTCATCTTGGTCCCACTGTTTAGGCACCACCAAACCATCAAACGATAACGGCTTCTCAAGCTCCGTATTAATACGGCTATTTAGAAGCTCACCGACTTGTTTCTCTGTCCAACGCGGAAGGAAACACACCAAGTCAAACAGCAAACGTTCGCCACGCGCTCGATCGACAAACCGCCAGCTTGATTTGGCGATCGATATCACGACACGGTGGTTCTTTTTAGAACGACGCAGTAGATTGGTTAAACGTATCAGATCAGACAAGCCGCCAACCATTGGCTTAACTAGACGTTGTGCATTATCGATCGCAATCAAGTACGTGGTCTTGCTTTTACGAAGGTGAGCCAAGATCTGAATCTCAGTCGCTTTCTCTTCCAAGCCGATGCTCACCGCTAGATGCGCTAACAGCTCTTGATAACCAGCGTAAGGGCAACTTACGTAGACAGGTTCAGCGTTAGAGACTTTGTGCAGCAGGGTATAAAGCAGCGTTGTTGCGCCCACACCACGTTCACCTGAAACAATACAGATAGCAGGGCTGTCTGACATCAAGTAGCGAGACAGTTGCTTAACCTCATCACCGGCGTAATCAATCAGCGTGCTGTCGATATTACCCGGAAGAATGTATTCATAGGTTTGATCGCCTTTGATTCGAACCAAGTTTTGCTGATTCTTGTCAAGGTCAGACTGCTTAGCCACTTCAATTCTAAACAGGTACGCCAAAGCTTGGCTAAACAGTGTGTAATTAGACAGTAAGGCCATGATGCGGTGTTGGAAGTTGTAAACACTCAACCATACGATGCCAATGGCCGTCGCCAATATATTAAGTAAGAAGGTATCCTTGCGGTTTACTGCCCAGTTCACCCATACCGGACGATCAGAGATGTGTTGCAGCGTATCGAAGACTTTCGCACGCCATAATCTAAGCACTGAAATGGTAACCAGTACAAACCAGAAAAATAGGGCGCTGTAGATCCAGCTATAGATAGTGCCTTTGCCTAGCGTGATACTCGATATTTGCAAAGTCACACCCGCAACAATGAAGCTCCAAACATAACGGCGAATGGTCGATAGGCGCAGCGCAATCACTTCTTGATTAGATGTGCGGCCCAAACGATACGCAAATTCCAAAATAAAGCTGATAGCAATCGAACCACCTAGAATCCACCAAGTGAAGATCTCAAGGAAAATCAGGTGTTGCAGGCTAGGGATGCTGGAGAGCACTCTTAGAGAAAGCGTAATCGCAATTAACCAAGCAATCGCACGATCAGCGCGGCTGATGTACCAGATCACACGTACTAAAAATGGAGGGTTCGTTTTCGCTTCAAGAAAATTAATTCTGAACAACTCAATCAAACGAGTGCTATTGGCAAGCCACCACGCTAAACCAAAATAGATAAACAACACTTTTAACGATGCACCAATCACAGGCACTGGCGAAATAAAGATGTCTTTAACGAGCGCTTTAAAGCTACGAATTTGGAAGTAAACAAGATACTCAATGTTGAGCTTGGTTAATTCCCACTCTTGCTTAAATTGAGTTACGCCGTAGGGGCCAAAACCCGTTAGGCGCTCTTTATTAGCGGAATTCGTCTGCTCTAACAGGTGTTGCTTGCTCACATTCAAGCTATTCAAAGTGACGTAACTGGTTTGAACGGCAAACCATTGATCGGCGTCGTTGTTCGCTCTGTAGGCTTTTATCTGTTGCTCGAAGGTTTTGATTTCCTGCTTTTGAACTTGTAGCACTTCAGCGAGCAATATATTGACTTGGCGTCTGTCCGACGGCTCCATAAAGAGGGGGTCGGGTAACGAATCAATTCGATCATCGAGATCAACAGCAGAATCGGATACCTGCGGCTGAGATTGTAAGTCATATTCCAAGTTGGCATGACTAGGCCAAGAGAGAATGGCCAAAGTGAGGATTAAGAAGCGCGATAGTGAACGCATAAAAGTCTCTTAGAATTATGAGGTTAGGATTACTATAGTTAGATAATCTGACTTTGTGAAATCCAACCCCGTGTCGGGGGCGAGTACTTTATTCCTGTTTCGAGCGATTTTGTCATGAAATTGTCAGGGATTAGGCTAGTATTTGAGCATCTTTGTTATGTCTGCTGTTGCGTTGATCGGGTTGGCTTTTACTGTGACCAATCAGCATACGATATATTCAATGGTTGGCACGATTTAGGACGTTATATACCGCCCATTATGGGGCGCTGTTCGATATTTTGTTTTTCCTTAAAATCGACGGCTTATCGGCGATAAATAGAAAATCAAAAATGTGAGTCAGCTCAAACTATGATTTGGCTAGGTTATCACTCACTTAATGGCCAGTAATTGCAATCAATACTTGCAGTTAAAGCCCTGAACAAGTAACGTTGCGGCGTTTTTCACATTAAAAAGGTAATGGCATTGATCTCCACAGCAAATATCACCCAACAATTCGGCGCTAAGCCACTTTTCGAAAATATTTCAGTTAAGTTCGGCGAAGGCAACCGCTACGGTTTAATCGGCGCGAATGGCTGTGGTAAATCGACGTTCATGAAGATCCTATCTGGTGAACTTGAGCCAAGTGCTGGTAACGTAAGCTACGATCCAAACGAGCGCGTTGCTAAGCTAAACCAAGACCAATTTGCTTACGAAGAATTCACGGTAATCGACACGGTTATCATGGGTCACAAAGAGCTTTGGGCTATTAAGCAAGAGCGTGACCGCATTTACTCTTTGCCAGAAATGAGCGAAGAAGACGGCATGAAAGTGGCTGACCTTGAAGTTCAGTTCGCTGAAATGGACGGTTACATGGCAGAAGCTAAAGCGGGTGAGCTTCTTCTTGCGGTAGGTATTGAAGAATCAATGCACTTCGGCCTTATGAGCGAAGTAGCACCGGGTTGGAAACTTCGTGTTCTATTGTCTCAAGTACTGTTTGCAGACCCGCATATCATGCTTCTTGACGAACCAACGAACAACCTGGATATGGACACCATCAAGTGGTTGGAAGATACGCTAAACCAACGTAACTGCACAATGATCATCATTTCGCACGACCGTCACTTCCTAAACTCTGTTTGTACACACATGGCTGACCTTGATTACGGCGAACTTCGTCTATTCCCAGGTAACTACGATGAGTACATGACGGCTGCGACTCAAGCTCGTGAGCGTCTACTGTCTGACAACGCTAAGAAGAAAGCGCAAATTGCTGAACTTCAAACGTTCGTATCTCGTTTCTCTGCTAACGCATCGAAAGCGAAGCAAGCAACGTCTCGTGCTAAGCAGATCGATAAGATCCAACTAGACGAAGTTAAAGCGTCTAGCCGTCAAAACCCATTCATCCGTTTCGAACAGTCTAAAGAGCTATTCCGTAACGCACTTGTGGTTGAAAACCTATCTCAAGGTTTTGAAGAAGACCTATACAACAAGTTCGACGGTATTTTCGAAGTAGGTGAGCGTGTTGCTATCATCGGTGAGAACGGTGTGGGTAAAACAACACTACTTAACACACTAGCTGGCGCTCTTGAGCCTCGCACTGGTGAGTACAAGTGGTCTGAAAACTCAAACATCGGTTACTACGCTCAAGATCACGCACATGACTTCGAACAAGACATGAACCTGTTTGATTGGATGAGCCAATGGCGTCAAGAAGGCGAAGACGAGCAAGTTGTTCGTGGCTTCCTAGGTCGTATGCTATTTGGTCAAGACGACATTAAGAAATCTGTAAAGGTTATCTCTGGTGGTGAGCAAGGTCGTATGCTTCTTGGTAAGATCATGATGCATAAACCAAACATCCTGCTAATGGATGAGCCAACAAACCACATGGATATGGAATCTATCGAAGCGCTTAACTTGGCTCTTGAGAACTACAAAGGCACATTGTTCTTCGTATCTCACGACCGTGTATTCGTAGACTCGCTTGCAACTCGTATCCTTGAAATCAAAGATGGCAAGATCAACGATTTCCGCGGTACTTACGCTGAGTTCTTGAAAGCACGCGGCTAAGCTTTAAGTTAGCCTTAGTTTTCAACTCTATGCGTTGGAAATTAAGCTATAAATTGAAAATTAAAAACGCCGTCATACTAAAAAGCATGACGGCGTTTTTGTATCTAGCTAAGTTTCTATGTATTTATCCTTGATGGGTCACTAACTATTTACATCAGAACTTTACAATTAGAAGCGGTTAGTGAATCACCAATCAAACCTACGCTTTTTTCCGACTGCTGATTATTCACCTTTCACATCAAAGTCAATCTTGTCTGCACCCGTGAACACTTGGAAGCGTAAACCTTTAGCGCGAGCAATCGTAGTGATGCCGAACTTCTGCGCTAAATCTAAGCCCATTTGTGTAACGCCAGAGCGTGACAGTAGAACAGGGATTCCCATCTGCGCAACCTTAATCACCATCTCAGACGTTAAACGGCCTGTGGTGTAGAAGATCTTATCTTCACCTGTCTCTTTGTTAAGCCACATCTCACCAGCCAATGTATCAACGGCATTGTGTCGGCCAACATCTTCAACAAACGATAGAACCTTGTCGTCTTTGCAAACAGCACAGCCATGAACCGCACCCGCTTTCTTGTAGGTGTCGTTATAATGAGTCAGCGCTTCTAGAGCCGTATAGATTTCAGATTGCTTAATCTTGGTTTGAGGCACTTGGTAATCTTCCAATTGCTTCATCACGTTGCCATACATGGTACCTTGGCCACAGCCAGAGGTAACTGTCTTCTTCTTAAGCGCTTGCTCAAGTTGGCTCGTATCTTCTTTGGTGATAACCGCTGCTGAGCTGGTTTCCCAGTCGATGATGATTGATTCAACGGCTTCTGGATCAGAAAGGAAGCTTTGGTTTTTCAAATAACCCAAGACTAATGCTTCCGGGCGTGAACCCAATGTCATTAGAGTTACGATCTCTTTCCAGTTCAACATAACGGTAAGAGGGCGCTCGCACGCAATTTGTTTCGTTAGCTTTTCGCCATATTCATCAAACACTTCAACTTCGATGGTCTGAAGTGGGTTTTCACTGGTTTTTATTATGTTTGGTTTTACCACAGTCACGTCCTACTTAATGAGATAGCGATTATAAGGGATAAGAAGTTAGGCAAGAGTCATCATACGACTCTTTAGAATACATGCGTTCTCTGTCACTTAGTCAGTCTTAGCTTTAACTCAAGCATTTAGCAATTCTCATTCCAAAATAGCGGCTATTCGAGAAAACATGAAGCATTCGATTAAAATAGCGCAAAATATGAGAGTTCACCGAGACTAACTGTCTCAAACCAGCGCGATCGACTAACGTTATAGGGGTAACTTTACGACAAACGCACTAAAGACGGAGCAGGACTTAAAATGTATTGGCGTGTTTATTGCTTTGTAGAGGGTATATGATTATGCGAAGTACAAAATGTCCTACGTACGATCAGAATAAAGAAAATCAATTGGGTGCAGTATGTCTGAGATAAAAGAATTCCAAGAACACTACGAAAAAACAGAATCAGCTTGGCCAATAGGTGTCCAAAGAATAGAGAAAGAGATCAAAACTGGCATTTGGGTAGCAACTCAATGGGAACTCATCGGTTTTGAATTATCACCTGAACATGAAACCCCAGACGTATGTTTGCTTCAGTTGCACAAAGACGAGCGTACAGACTATCGTTTCAACCTAAGCTCTCAGCAACCTAAGCTTTTCTTAGTGATGGATAATGTCGATTCAGGCGTTAAGCCCGTCATTCAGTTACTTACAGCATCACAAACCGTTGCAGGGCAATACATGGACGGTGACAACCAAGTCCTTTCATACGACATTCCGTTACCTGTACAAGCTTGGATGGAAGCGTTCATCGGTCGTCATGGTGAGTTATTAGAAGCAAGACGTAAGAAACGTAAAGGCGCGGGTCGATCAAATGGCAACTAACTTTTTTAGCCGTTGGTCTCAACGAAAGCTTGATGAATCAACCGACCAACCTTTAGAAGCGCAACAAACGCTTGAGGAAACTGAGCTTACTTCCGCAAAGACTTCGTCTGCTGCTTCATCTATAGACGCAGAAACATCGGAGTCATTAGAACGTGGAACTTTGGAAAAAGAGTCTCCAGAACACGCTGTCGATTCTCAAACTATTGACTCTCAGGAGATAGCATCAGAAACGACTGAAGACTTGTCTGTTGCTCAATTATTGGTGTCAGAAGCTTCAGAAAGCGTAAAAAAAGCGGCATTGCGTAAATTATTCCTCTCAGAAGAATTCAACGTTCGTGATGGTTTAGATGATTACGACGACGATTACAGTAATTTGAAGTCTCTTTCTGAAGGGGTTGCGGAAACCTTGCGTGATTGGGTTAAAGACAAAACGGAAGAAGAAACTGCGCCAGAAGAAGAGCAAATCATTGATAATAAAGACGAAGGTGAAGTTTTAGAAAATTCTGAAAGCGATCTTGAGGTATCTGATAATAAACTTGAAACGTCAGAAAGTGCCGAAATAACCGAACAAGAAAAAGAACTGTATAAAAACACAGTGTCGGATAATAACGCTACAATGTCAGACGAAGCAGACCTGAAAGAGGTGGGACAAAATATACCACACAAAGAATAGGTACATTTTGACTAAACACTCAATGAACCGCTTGCGACAAAATGTCCCAAGCGGTTTTTTTATACGCACAATAAACGTTATATAGGATTAAATCACTGAAATATAAGGCATATTAAATTGGCATGGCATTTGCAAAATAACGTTCATTATCAACTTTTTTGTAGATAGACGAGTTCACGGTCTGACGAACGACACACTGGCTAAAGGGTTAGTTGTTAACGGATTACTCAGCAAGTTCTCTCTCGCTTACTACAATAAAGGTTGAACAGATTATCCATGTCCAAAGATGGAACTGAGCAATGCTTAAACAATTATTAGAACAAGCAAATTCAAATAACGCTAAAGCAAGACTGTATGCATTTGAAAATACAGTTGAGTTAACAAATCTGATTCCACCTACTGTTAGCTACGAAAGCGGCGGTAATACACTTGTTATTGGTCCAACTGCGATCATTGAAAGTGCTGCGGCTCAATTACCTCAGTTAACAAGCCTAACACTGCTTTCGACAGATGGTGTGAAGGCAACGAATACTGAGTCAGAGCTTTACTACGCAAATGCTGTTCAGGTTTCAGGGTTCCTTGGTACGTTCGAAGTTCTAATCGAAAACAAAGGCCTAACCAATAACCTTGCAAAAGTAGCAATCAATCATGACTGTTTTGATGTGGTTTTGGACTTATGTCTGAATAGCTGCATGACTGAAGAAGTGCCTGTTCCTGGTTATTACCCAGTAGGTCGAGGCTATCCAAAACTGGCTGAAGCGTTAGAAGAAATTCCTACGTTAATGGGCACGTTTGATAAGCCTAAGTTCTTCCGTTTGGACACAGACCTATGTGCACACAGTTCTCGTGGTGTTAAAGGTTGTGAGCGTTGTGTTGATGCTTGTCCTGCTGGTGCACTTTCAAGTGAAGGCTCAGATAAGACGGGTCATAAGATCGAGATTAACCCTTACCTATGTCAAGGCGTGGGTACGTGTGCAACGAGCTGTCCGACAGAAGCTATCTCTTACGCATTACCTAACCCTGACGATACTCAAAAATTCATTGAACGTACGCTAGCTAACTACGAGCAAGCGGGTGGTCTGGATCCAATCGTACTTATCTGTAGCTCACGTCATGAGACTTACAACGTGATGGCTCTTAAAGCGCTACCAGATAACGTGATTCCAATTGTCGTAGAAGAACTGCCATCTATTGGTATCGATACTTGGTTTGCAGCTTTAGTTAATGGCGCAACTCAGGTTCTGTTTGCCGCATCTCGCTTTATGCCAGAAACGATCATTCGAGTTCTGAATAACGAAGTAGGGATCGCACAAGAACTGCTAGACCAAATCGGTATTCCAAAAGAAACCATCGATATTCTGTACTTAGAATCTCTACGTGAAGGTCCTCCAACACTTTGTGTGGATTCATTCGACCTTGCACTTGGCGATCTTCAAGGCAACAAGCGCCAACGTCTATTTACAGCACTTGATGCGATGTCTTCAGCTCGTATTCCTGTTGAAAATATTGTTGAGCTTCCGTCAAACGCACCTTACGGCAACGTTTCGTGTGAAAGCAAAGATTGTACTTTGTGTATGAGTTGTGTGGCTGTGTGTCCGACACGTGCGCTTCATACCGACGGCGCGTCTCCATCACTTAAGTTTGTAGAACAAGACTGTATTCAATGTGGCTTGTGTGAAAAAGCATGTCCTGAAAATGTTCTGACTCTAACGCCTCGCATGAATTGGGTTAAAGAAGAGCGTCAGAAGGCTGTTGTAATTCATGAAGAGAAAGCAGCGGAATGTATTCGTTGTCATAAGCCATTCGCACCTCAGTCTATGATTGACATGTTACAGAACAAGTTACGCGGTCACTCTCACTTTTCAGATGAAGCAGCGATTAATCGTATTGCTATGTGTGAAGACTGCCGTGTGGTGGATATGTTCGATTCAATGGCTCAAGACCCATTGAAACAATTGAAATACTAGGAGTTAGCCTTGGAAACGAATTTGGATCAGGCACAAGAACAGACACTAAGAACTGAGATCTATTTGGTTCTATCCGCACTGTTTCGCAGCGCACCTTCTGAAGAGGTGATCGACTTTCTAAAAACACTCGATATTGAAGCGTCTGAAAGCGCAATGCAAAAGGCTTGGATTGCCATTCAACAAGCGGCAACAGAATCAAACCGTGAAGCTCTTGAAGACGAATATCAAGATTTGTTCATCGGTATTGGGCGTGGAGAAGTCGTTCCATTTGGTTCTTGGCATCGCACTGGCGCCATGATGGAAAAACCATTGGCAGAGATTCGTCATGACTTAGAGCTTTTAGGCATTGAGCGTGACGATCAAGTGAAAGAGCCGGAAGATCATATCGCAGCACTGTGTGAAGTGATGGCGATGCTAACGGCTGAAGAAGAAGCACTGCAACAGGCGGTATTCAATAAGCACCTTGGCCCTTGGTTTAACTCTTTCACGCGTCAGCTTGAAGGGGCAGAAAGCGCGAACTTCTACAAATCGGCCGCTCAACTGTGTGAAGCATTCTTAACGTTAGAACAAGTGCGTTTTAGCGTGAATACAAAAAGCAGTAAGCACAAATTAAAGATTGATGTGAAAAACGTCACTGATTACGAGTAATCGAGCAGTACGCGATTATATCGATAGAGGGGCATTAAGCCTCCAAAAAAAGATCTACCGTAAGGTAAGGAAGCAATGATGAAAGATAATAAAGATATAAATACAAGCCGTAGGGATCTACTCAAAGGCTTGACGACTGCAGCCGTTGCTGGTGCCGTTGTCGCTGGTACAACTAAAGTGGCAACCGCTTCAGAAACTGTTGAAATTTCGAAAGAAGACGTGAAGAAGACAGGGTATCGTGAGACGCAACACATTCGCGATTACTACGACACACTTTAGGAGATAACGGATGAAACTTGTCAAACGCTCCGATAGTGTGAGCAAAGAAACCAATCAGCTAGGTGTGTCTCGACGTGCCTTCATGAAAAACACTTCATTAGCTGCTGGTGGCGCAGTGGTAGGCGCAAGTCTATTTGCACCAGGTATGATGAAGAAAGCACAGGCTAAATCAGTCGATCCAGAAGCGAAAACAGAAGTGAAACGTACTATCTGTTCTCACTGTTCTGTGGGTTGTGGTATCTACGCTGAAGTTCAAAATGGCGTATGGACAGGTCAAGAGCCTGCATTCGATCACCCATTCAACGCTGGTGGACACTGTGCGAAAGGTGCAGCACTTCGTGAGCACGGCCACGGTGAACGTCGTCTTAAGTACCCAATGAAATTGGAAGGCGGTAAGTGGAAGAAGCTTTCTTGGGAACAAGCGATTGAAGAGATCGGTAACAAAGCGCTAGAACTTCGTAAAGAGTCTGGCCCTGATTCAGTTTACTTCCTAGGTAGTGCGAAACACAGTAACGAGCAAGCTTATGCATTCCGTAAGATGGCTTCGCTTTGGGGCACCAACAACGTTGACCACCAAGCACGTATTTGTCACTCAACCACAGTAGCCGGTGTTGCGAACACTTGGGGTTACGGTGCAATGACAAACTCGTTCAATGACATGCACAACTGTAAATCGATGCTGTTCATTGGTTCGAACCCAGCAGAAGCTCACCCGGTTGCGATGCAGCACATCTTAATCGCGAAAGAGAAGAACAACTGTAAGATCGTTGTTGCGGATCCTCGTCGTACGCGTACTGCTGCGAAATCTGATCACTATGTTTCTCTTCGCCCAGGTTCAGACGTTGCGTTTATCTGGGGTGTGTTATGGCATGTCTTTGCTAACCAATGGGAAGACCAAGAGTTCATCCGCCAACGTGTATTCGGCATGGACGAGATCCGTGAAGAAGTCGCGAAGTGGAGCCCAGCTGAAGTTGAGCGCGTTACTGGCGTAAGTGAACAAGACGTTTACCACACAGCAAAACTGCTTTCTGAAAACCGTCCGGGTTGTATCGTTTGGTGTATGGGTGGTACTCAACACACGACGGGTAACAACAACACACGTGCTTACTGTGTACTTGAGCTTGCGCTAGGTAACATCGGCAAGTCAGGTGGCGGTGCAAACATTTTCCGTGGTCACGATAACGTACAAGGCGCAACCGACCTTGGCGTACTGTCAGACACACTTCCAGGCTACTACGGCTTGTCTGAAGGTTCTTGGCGTCACTGGTCAAAAGTTTGGGATATCGACTTTGACTGGGTGAAAGGCCGTTTCGACGACAACGCATACGGCGGTCAAAAACCAATGAACAGTGCAGGTATTCCTGTATCTCGTTGGGTTGATGGCGTACTTGAAGACAAAGACAAGATTCGCCAACGCGAAAACATCCGTGCCATGTTCTACTGGGGTCACGCAGTGAACTCTCAGACTCGTGGTCCAGAGATGAAGAAGGCGATGCAGAAGCTGGATATGATGGTTATCGTTGACCCATACCCAACAGTCGCGGCAGTAATGAACGATCGCACCGACGGCGTTTACTTGCTTCCAGCAACCACTCAATTTGAAACCTACGGCAGTGTAACGGCGTCAAACCGTTCTCTACAGTGGCGTGATAAGGTTGTTGATCCTCTGTTCGAATCTAAGCCTGACCACGAAATCATGTACCTTCTTTCTAAGAAGCTTGGTTTCTCTGATCAACTGTTCAAAAACATCCGTGTTGAGAACAATCAACCATTGATTGAAGACATCACTCGTGAATTCAACAAAGGTATGTGGACGATCGGCTATACAGGTCAAAGCCCAGAGCGTTTGAAAGAACACCAACAAAACTGGCACACGTTCCACAAAACCACGCTTGCTGCAGAAGGCGGCCCAGCGAATGGCGAGACTTACGGTCTGCCTTGGCCATGTTGGGGCAACCCAGAAATGAAACACCCAGGTACGCATATCCTTTACGATACGTCTAAACCAGTTGCTGAGGGCGGCGGTAACTTCCGTACTCGTTTCGGTGTCGAATTTGAAGGTCAAAGCCTATTGGCTGAAGACAGCTACTCAAAAGGCAGCGAAATCAAAGATGGTTACCCAGAGTTCAGTGACAAACTGCTGAAACAACTGGGGTGGTGGGACGACCTAACAGCAGAAGAAAAAGCCTCTGCTGAAGGTAAAAACTGGAAGACTGACGTTTCTGGTGGCATCCAACGTGTGGCTATCAAGCATGGTTGTATCCCGTTTGGTAATGCGAAAGCGCGTGCGATTGTTTGGACATTCCCAGACCGCGTACCTCTACACCGTGAGCCACTTTACACGCCACGTCGTGATCTTGTTGCTGATTACCCAACATGGGATGACAAAGAGGCGATCTTCCGTGTACCTACGCTTTACAAGTCGATTCAAGAGCAAGACAAATCTGGTGAATACCCGATTATCCTGACTTCTGGTCGTCTGGTTGAGTACGAAGGTGGTGGTGAAGAGACACGTTCTAACCCTTGGCTAGCAGAACTTCAACAAGAGATGTTCGTTGAAGTGAACCCGAAAGACGCGAACGACATCGGCTTTAAAGACGGTGATGATGTTTGGGTTGAGGGTGCTGAGAAGGGCCGAATTAAGGTGAAAGCGATGGTTACACGTCGTGTGAAACCGGGGCTGGCATTCATCCCATTCCACTTCGGTGGTAAGTTCCAAGGCGAAGATTTGCGTTCTAAATACCCAGAAGGCACTGATCCTTACGTTATTGGTGAAGCTGCTAACACAGCAACCACATACGGTTACGACCCTGTCACGTTGATGCAGGAAACGAAAGTAACCCTTTGTAATATTCGTAAAGCGTAAGGAGTCTTAAAATGGCTAGAATGAAATTTCTTTGTGACACCAAGCGTTGTATCGAATGTAACGGTTGTGTCACTGCATGTAAGAATGAAAATGATGATGCTCTGGAATGGGGTATTCAACGTCGTCGCGTTGTGACATTGAACGATGGCGAACCGGGTGAAAACTCTATCTCAGTAGCGTGTATGCACTGTACTGATGCGCCTTGTATGGCAGTTTGTCCTGCAGACTGTTTTGAACATACAGAAGACGGCATCGTACTTCACAATAAAGATCTTTGTATCGGTTGTGGTTACTGCTTGTTTGCTTGTCCGTTTGGCGCACCTCAATTCCCTAAACAGGAAGCGTTTGGTGAGCGCGGTAAGATGGACAAATGTACCTTCTGTGCTGGCGGCCCAGAAACAGAGCCAGGTTCTGTTGAGGAGCGTCAAAAGTACGGTGCGAACCGTATTGCAGAAGGCAAACTGCCAATGTGTGCTTCGCTTTGTTCAACCAAAGCACTGCTAGCGGGTGACGCAGAGAAAGTTTCTGATGTTTTCCGTCAGCGTGTAGTTGAACGTGGTGCGAAAGGTGCTGGTTGGACAGACGGCAACGACCTTTCTTACGATGCGACTAAGAGCTAAGTAGGAGAGACATATGCTTACAATGTTTAAGCGTCTCTTCCTTGTTGTGCTGCCTATGTTGGCAGCACTAACAATGCTTTCTCCTATGAGTCATGCATCTGAGACGAACTCATCACAAACTCAATCGAGCTCTGCTCAACGAGAAATCACTCAACTTGCTGGTGCCGATTTTTGGCGACAAGTAAGAAATGGTGAAGAAGGTTACACCACATCTCAATCGGCTGAACACGGTGTGTTAATCAGTACTCCAGGTCAGACGTGGTACATATTGAAAGAGAAGTGGATGTCACCAGCCGGTGCCGTCGCTATCTTTGGCAGTATTGCTTTCGTGACTTTGATGTACGTTGTGATTGGACCGCTAATGCTAAGCGCACCAAGAACAGGTCGTAAGATCAAACGTTGGTCTCGACTTGATCGTGCATTGCACTGGAGCATGGCGTTTACCTTCTTAACACTGGCATTCAGTGGTTTGATGTTGGTTTACGGTAAACACTTCTTGAAACCTTATATCCCAACGGATCTATGGGGCTTCATTGTTCTACTGGCTAAGCAATACCACAACTACATCGGACCGATTTTCTATGTGCTGTTGATGGCTGTTCTGATCAAGTGGTGGCGCAAGTCTATCTTTAAGATGGTCGATATCCAGTGGTTCATGAAACTGGGTGGCATGGTAGGGAAACATAAAGGTTCTCACCCATCTGCAGAGTTCTCGAACGCGGGTGAAAAAGCACTGTTCTGGCTATTGATTGTTATGGGTAGTGTGGCTGCGATCAGTGGCTTGGTTTTAGACTTCCCAATCTTCGGTCAAACGCGTCGAGATATGGAGCTTTCAAACCTAGTCCATATGTTAGCTGCTTTGATCCTTATCTGTGGTTTCGTGTTCCACATCTACATCGGCTTGTTCGGTATGGAAGGGGCACTAGAAGGCATGGTAACAGGCGAAGTTGATGAGACTTGGGCTAAAGAGCACCATGACCTTTGGTACAAAGAAGTGATGGAACAAGAGAAAAACGGCGTTGAGCAAAGCGCTAACGCAGCAACAGAGAAAACGGAAGGGGTGAATAAGAATGAACAAACCTCATAAAGGTATTTGGGTCGCTTACATACTAAGCTGCTTTACACCATTTACTTGCCTTCTCTCTGGTGTGGTTGCCATCATCTACGCGGGCTATCGTTTAGATAAAGGCGAAGACGGGGAAGTAGTGGATACCCATTACTACGGACTGATTCGCTCGTTCTTCTTGAACCTGACGTTCTTCGTGGTGCTTATCGTAACGGTAGCGACCTCTAATGGCGTGTTAATCGGTGTGAACGATTACTGGTATCAAAACCATATTATCGATGACATCGCTTACTACATTCCATATGTAGGCATGTTGTTCGGTGGTGTTGCGATTGTGGTTTGGTTTATCCGTATGTATCAAGGCATGCAGCGTTTAAGTCAAAACCTACCGCAAAGCCCGTCGACAGGGCCAAACCTCTAACGCTAACACGTTAACGACATATCTAAAGAAAGCCCAGTGATTCAAATTCACTGGGCTTTTTGTTTTTAGGCTATGGAACAGTAAATTGTTGTCAGCCGCTCTCTGTATCAGAACCTACTTATTGGCCGCTTCAATATGGTGCAACTCCCTTATTTGGTGCAATTGTCGTGGTTGTTTTTTCAATTTTTAATAACCATAAAAGTGCACGTAAATATTTAGACCCTAATAATCAACGACTTAAAATTAAAATCTGTTGCACGAAAATTACCCTTAACACTTGGAACACATCTTGCGTTTACTGTTGAGTCTTTAATTAATTACAACATTGAATCGCACGATATCAGTGCAAATCAGATAAAGCGAAGGAGAATGCTTTAATGAGTGAAACGGTGACTCAAGTTCATAGTGCAGTACAAACCCTTACCCAAAGTTCAGATACTTTATTCCTACTACTTGGCGCAATCATGGTCTTCCTGATGCATGCAGGCTTTGCTTTTCTCGAAGTCGGTACCGTGCGAAAGAAAAACCAAGTAAACGCGCTGGTTAAAATCCTTTCCGACTTTGGTGTCTCCGCCATCGCTTATTTCTTTATCGGTTACTGGGTTGCTTACGGTGCACACTTTTTTGCCGATGCTGAAACGCTCTCACAAGGTAATGGTTACGAACTGGTTAAGTTCTTCTTCCTAATGACCTTCGCAGCCGCAATTCCTGCGATTGTTTCTGGTGGTATCGCAGAGCGTGCACGTTTCTATCCAATTTTGATCGCAACGTTATTTACCGTTGGTTTCATCTACCCATTTTTCGAAGGCATCATTTGGAACGGTAACTTTGGTTTCCAAGATTGGCTAGAAGGCCTGTTTGGCTATGGTTTCCATGACTTCGCAGGCTCGGTAGTGGTTCACGGTGTCGGCGGTTGGATTGCATTGGTTGCGGTTTACTTCTTAGGGATGCGTAAAGGTCGCATCCGCGCGGGTAAGCACACTAACTTCGCACCATCGAACATTCCATTTTTAGCACTAGGTTCTTGGATCTTATGTGTGGGTTGGTTTGGCTTTAACGTGATGTCTGCACAAGCAATCAACGGCATCAGCGGCCTAGTGGCGATGAACTCACTGATGGCAATGGTTGGCGGTATTCTTGCGGCGCTTGTTGCTGGTAAGAATGACCCGGGCTTTATCCATAATGGTCCTTTGGCTGGCTTAGTAGCAATTTGTGCAGGTTCAGACTTAATGCACCCATTAGGCGCTTTGGTGACAGGCGGTGTGGCAGGCGCGTTGTTCGTTTACTTGTTCACGTACATGCAAAACAAAACACAGATTGATGATGTATTGGGTGTATGGCCTCTGCATGGTGTATGTGGCGCTTGGGGTGGCATTGCAGCGGGTATCTTCGGTTCGCAAACATTCTGGGGCTTAGGCGGTGTGAGCTTTGCTTCTCAAGTGGTTGGTACACTGGCGGGTATTGCTGTTGCTCTGATTGGTGCTTTGATTGTTTACGGCGTGCTCAGCAAGCTAACTGGCCTACGTTTAAGTGAAGAAGATGAGTTCAACGGTGCGGATCTTTCAATCCATAAGATCTCATCTATCAACGAAGACTAACGTCGTTCACTTTGATGGGTTTAGGCTCATCAAGTAGGCATCAGTTAAACAGAACTAAGCGGCTTCGGTCGCTTTTTTTGTTTCAGTGAAAAGCAAAACGGAGAGTTTGCGTAACAACGGCAGCACCCATCAAGCGAGTTATGTCACAAATAGCCAATGAATTCAGTTGCCTAAGACTATGGTCTAATCCCTAAAACTATTGTTGGAATTTGAACAGTGCTAAGCTGTTACAAAGTGACATATTGAAAAGGACGTTGTATGCATTTCCCATATCGAAATATCGTAATTCTTACTGGCGCTGGCATCTCTGCGGAGTCGGGGATACAAACATTCCGAGCACAAGACGGGCTATGGGAAAACCATAAAATCGAAGATGTCGCCACTCCAGAAGGGTTTGCTAAAGATCCCGACTTGGTTCAAGCATTCTATAACAAGCGTCGCCATGGTTTACAAGGTGAGGGCATTCATCCAAACTCAGCCCACAAGGCGCTAGGTGAGCTTGAAGACAAACTTGATGGTAAAGTAACAATCATCACTCAGAACATCGACAACCTGCACGAGAGAGGCGGTAGTAACAACATTATCCACATGCACGGTGAACTTCTAAAAGCACGTTGCAGTGAATCGAATCAAGTTATCGAATATAAAGGTGATATTGAAACTGGTGAACTTTGTCACTGTTGTCAAATTCCAGCGCAAATGCGTCCTCATATTGTGTGGTTTGGCGAAATGCCATTAAGAATGGGTGACATCTATTCAGCACTCGAAGAAGCCGATCTCTTTATCTCTATCGGAACTTCAGGTGTTGTTTATCCAGCTGCAGGCTTTGTTCATGATGCAAAAATGCATGGTGCGCACACAATAGAGATCAATCTAGAACCAAGCGCGGTTGAAAGTGAGTTTGAAGAGAAACGTTACGGTAAGGCGAGTATCGAGGTACCTAAACTAGTCGGGGAATTGTTATGTTCAGAGAAAGGTTCTTTAACGGCCTAAGCCTTGTCTTTGATAAAGCACATCAGTTTCTGAATCTGAAAAAAATAAAGCGGCTTACGCCGCTTTATTTACTTAACTGATTAACTAACAATAACTTAGTTGTTCACTTTAAGTTTTTGGAAGTACTCGTCATAAATGACGCTCGCTTCACCAACTTCATCTTGCCATACACCGTTATCCATCACTGCTTGTGGTGGGAAAACGTTCTTGTCTTCAGCAAATTCTTTTGGAAGAAGAGGGTAAGCGGTTTTTACTGGAGTCGGGTAGCCGATCTCTAGAGCAATTTTCGCTGCGTTCTCTGGGCGAAGAAGGAAATCGATCATCTTATGAGCCGCTTCGATGTTCTTAGCACCAGATGGAATCGCTAGGCTGTCCATCCAGAAGATAGCGCCTTTCTCCGGCCAGATAATGTCAATCGTTGCACCTTCTTGGCGTGCCATGTAAGCAGAGCCATTCCAAAGCATACCAAGTGACACTTCACCCGCTAGGTAAGGGTTCGCAGGGAAGTCTGAGTTAAATACCAATACGTTTGGCATCAGCTTACGAAGTTCTTCGTACGCTTCTTTGATTTCTTCTGGGTTGGTTGTGTTTGGAGAGTAACCCAGTTTAGATAAAGCGATATGGAAAACCTCACGAGAGTCATCCATCATCATCAACTGACCTTCCCACTGTGTATCCCACAGGTCGCCCCAGTTTTTCACTGAAGACTTGTCTAGCATATCTGAGTTGATACCAATGCCCGTTGCACCCCAAATGTATGGGATTGAGTAGTTGTTGCTTGGGTCAAATGGCTTATCTAAGTAATTTGGATCCAAATCAGCAAAGTGGCTTAGCTTAGTTTTATCAAGCTCTTGAAGCATGCCTTCTTTACGCATCTTAGAAACGAAGTAAGTAGAAGGAACCACTAAGTCATAACCCGTACCTTGAGTTTTTAACTTAGCGTACATGCTTTCGTTAGACTCATAAGTAGAGTAATAAACCTTAATGCCCGTCTCTTTTGTGAAGTCTTCTAATACTTCATTTGGGATATATTCAGACCAGTTGTAAAAATACAGTTCTTGGTCAGCTGCGAAAGAGGGTGTAGAAAGTAAAGTAGCAGCACACAATGCGCCGGTATACAGTGTTTTTTTCATTACTGTTCCGTTCATTTGTTTGATTTGAAGTTGGGTAGTGAGCCCAAAGTAAAAGGATTCCTAAAAATCGCGGTATATTATAGCAGCGATATAATAAAATAGGCAGCCTAAGCTGCCTATTCATTGATATTCTTATTTTTAACTTGTTGATTATCTAGCTAGGCTTGTGAAGTAAACCTATTACTTAGTCGCCATTAGATAATAAGCTAAGTTACTGACCTGCTTTAAGTTTCATGAAGTAATCTTCGTACTTCACTGTCTTGTCGCCAACTGCAGCTTGCCATTCAACACGGTCAAGGTCTTCTTGAGACGGGAACAGAGCAGGGCTGTCTTTGAACTTCTCGTTAGACGCTTTAACTGCCGTTAGGTAGCCAGTATCGCGAGAAATCTGCTCAGCAATTTCAGGGCGAAGTAGGAAGTCGATCATCTTATGAGCCGCTTCTACGTTTACCGCACCAGAACTGATTGCAAAGTTATCAACCCAACCGATACCGCCTTCTTTAGGGAAAACCAATTTGATTGGTAGACCTTCGTTTTGCGCAGCGGCAGCAGAACCGTTCCACAGCATACCAAGTCCAACTTCACCAGACATATATGGCGCGCCTGGGTTATCTGAGTTAAATACTAGAACGTTTGGCATCAGCTTTTGTAGCTCAGCGTACGCTTCGTCGATCTCTTTCTCGTTTGTTGTGTTACCAGAGTAACCTAACTTACGCAGTGCGATGTGGAACACTTCACGAGTGTCATCCATCATCATTAGTTGACCTTCAAGCTCAGGCTTCCATAGATCAGCCCAGCTTTGGAAATCTTCTGGATCGTACATGTCAGTGTTAACAGCAAGACCTGTGATCGCAACTACGTGTGGAATAGAGTAGTCGTTACTTGGGTCGTACGGCTTATCTAGGTAGTTAGTATCTAGATTCTTGAAGTTGTTCAGCTTAGTTTTGTCGATCTTTTGTAGCATACCTTCGTCACGCATCTTAGATACGAAGTAAGTCGACGGCACAACTAGGTCGTAGCCTTTGTTGTGTGTTTTTAGCTTTGCGTACAGGGTTTCGTTCGACTCGTAAGTCGAGTAGATAACCTTGATACCAGTTTCATCAGTGAACTGTTCTAGAATCTCACTGTTGATGTAAGGTCCCCAGTTCATGAATACCAATTCTTTGTTATCTTTTGCAAATGATGGTGCAGATAACATTGAAAGCGCACATGCACTACCAGCTAATAGAGTAGCCCATTTTTTCATTGACGTTAGCTCCAAACTAAACGTTGCCCGAAGGCAGTAGATAGAAAAACAGAATGGCAATTTACCATTCTGTTTATGATTAACACTTTTTTGAACTTGAAGTAGCTTAACTTCTTACCAAGCCTGTCTCTTTATAGAGTAGGAGACTTACTTGATTTTTTCTCTCGCTAATAACTGAGAAATGATCACCAGTATTAATGACACCACTAACATCACTGTTGCTAGGGCGTTTACCTCAGGAGAGATACCCACTTTAACCATTGAGTAAATCTTCAGGGGTAAGATTTCATACGTTGGACCGGTTACGAAAGAACTGATGATCACATCGTCCAGAGACAGAGTGAAGCTCAATAACCAACCCGCAGCAACCGCTGGCTTAGCAAGTGGTAAGATGATCTGTTTTAGGATCGTCCATTCGCTCGCACCTAAGTCTTTTGCTGCTTCTAACATCTTCACATCAAAGCCATTCAAGCGACTGTAAACCGTTACCACAACGAACGGTAGACAGAAGGTAATGTGAGCAGCAAGTAGGGTAAAGAACCCAAGTTGTACACCCATTACTAAGAACAGAGCCAGTAACGAAATTGCCATTACGATATCTGGTGACATCATTACAATGAACAACATGCCATTTACGATGCCTTTACCTTTAAATTGATAACGGAATAGGGCTACTGCTGTAAGGCTACCGACAATCGTTGCGGCTGTTGCTGAGAACACCGCTACGTTGATCGAGTGCCACGCAGCCTGCATTAGGCTGTCGTTGTTAATAAGCGCGTCATACCATTTAGTCGTGAAGCCACCCCATTTCATACCAAACTTATTGGCATTAAACGAGTTAGCAATCAATACGATAATAGGTAGGTATAGAAAGGCGTATACCAGCGCCATAAAGCTGAACTTAACTGTGCGACCCATTAGTCTAGCTCCACTTTCTTATTCAATAACTTACCTGCTCGGTAGTAGGCATACAGCATCACAGCCATTGCCATGGTCAGTGCGATACTCGTCGCTGCACCAAACGGCCAGTCTCGAGCGTTGAGCACTTGGCTCTTAATCACGTTACCAATCAATAGGTTCTTAGCTCCGCCTAATAGGTCAGAGATGTAGAACATACCTAACGCTGGCAGTAGTACTAATAAACAACCGCCGATAATGCCCGGCATTGTTAGGGGCAGTACAACTTTCAATAGCGTTTGCAGTTTGTTCGCACCTAAATCTTTAGCCGCTTCTAAATACGTATCATCCAGTTTCTCAATCGCTGAATACAGCGGCAGAATCATAAACGGAAGTAGGATGTACACTAAACCGATCATTACTGCGGTTTCTGAGTACATGATACGTAGCGGTTTATCAATGATATCTAGCGCTAACAAACTTTTGTTCAAGACACCTTGCGTACCCAGTACAATCTTCAATCCATAAGTACGAATCAAAGAGTTAGTCCAAAATGGGACAATCACTAGGAACAACATGATTGGACGCCACTTCGCAGGCATTTTTGCCACGATGTAAGCGAACGGGTAACCAATAATTAAACAAAGTAGGGTTGCGACAATTGCCATATAGAAAGAGTGCATCAACACTTTAAAATACAGCGGGTCAGCCAAACGCACGTAGTTATCGAGGGTGAAGGTCATCTCGATCAAGTTCGCTTCATCACGAGTTAAGAAGCTAGTACCGATGATCATGATGTTTGGAATCATCACGAACAGCACTAACCAACCTGTGATTAAAGCAACAATTGCGTTTTGTAAATTAAACTTCTTGCTCATCTTCTAATACCACTTCCCAGCTCTCAACCCAAGTTACTGCAACTTTTTGGCCCAGTGAGTGATCAACATCAGGGTCATCTTCGTTGAAGAATTCGCTAACCATGACACGCATACCAGATTCAAGTTCTACGACTGAATCTAATGTCATGCCTTTATAGGTTCGCTCGACAATATGGCCAACAATACCGCGTTGCTCTGACTCTTTAATTTCTTCGATTCGAAGATCTTCAGGGCGAAGCAATACTTGCAGTTTTTGACCCGGTGTTACGTCTTTATCGTGATAGATAATGGACTCTTCACCTTCGATTGTCGCAACAATGCGTTTTTCATCTTGACGAGATTTCGCTGTCGCTTCGAATACGTTAATTTCACCAATGAAACGCGCTACAAATAGGTTCTTAGGCTCTTCGTAGATCTCTCTTGGTGTTCCGTCTTGTTCAATCACGCCATCACGCATAACAATAATACGGTCAGACATAGACAGCGCCTCTTCTTGGTCATGCGTTACAAAAATGAACGTGATACCAAGTTGGCGTTGTAATTGTTTCAGCTCGATTTGCATCTGTTTACGTAGTTTGTAATCCAGAGCAGATAGAGATTCATCCAACAAAAGAACTTTAGGCTTATTAACGACAGCACGAGCGATTGCGATACGTTGCTGTTGACCACCAGATAGCTGGTGTGGCTTTCGTTGTGCCATTTGTTCTAGGCGCACCATTTTCAAAGCATCCATTACACGAGGTTCAATCTCGCTGTTTGGAACTTTCTGCATGCGTAAGCCAAATGCCACATTGTCGAAAACGGTCATATGCGGGAATAGGGCATAGCTTTGGAATACAGTGTTTACATGCCTTTGTTCAGCAGGAACTTGGGTTACGTTTTGTTCAGCTAATAGTATTTGACCACTATCTGCCGTTTCAAAACCCGCAATCATTCTTAGCACGGTTGTTTTACCACAACCTGATGGGCCTAAAATCGTGAGAAACTCACCATGATTTACGTTTAAATCCAGATTGCCGATGACTTCCTTACCATCGAAACTTTTACTGATGCCAGTTAGCTGTACTACTGGCTTTCCTACTGATTTTTTAGCGTTCAACGTCTGTTTTTCTCCACCTTGGTTCTATTTGAGACCTGTTGCTATACACCTTTAAGGCGCGCATCATAATCACCAAAAACGTGAATTCAAAGCATTTTTTACCTTTCGAAGATAAAAAATTTCGCAGGTAAAAGTAAACATCCTTTACCATACTGTTATTTACTGGGTCTACACCCTAACAAGTGTCTAATTATTAACCATTAAGACGCAAAAGCAAGCCTTGTTACAGATTCATATTTTAGTTTGTATCCGACATATGAGTATAATGAAGGTAATTTTTTATCAATAAGTTAGGTGGCTTCGCTTAATCGGCACACCTAGGTATCAATATGAACAACGACATCGAAAAAGATTTTAATTTGGGCGGTAGTATCAACCGTGCACTTTCTGGCGATTATGAGCTCAAAGCAACGGCTGTATTCCAAGAAGCTTGGAAACATACGATAAGTCACTTTCTTTCGTTTTCCCCAGCGATTATTGCTTTGATGTTTGTGCAGCTCGCTATCTTTTATATCGCACTAAAACTACAGCTTGGTGATCCTGCGGTTATCTTGGATGCGGTTATCGACCCAGAGTCGTTCACGCCACAAATCGTTGAATCGATTTTTATTGCGAACTTTAGCTATGAAGTGATCAGTGCACCTATCTATGCTGGTATCTGTTTAATGGCCATGAGCCACGCTGCTGGTCTACAAACCAAAGTACGCCACATTGGTAAAGGTTTGCAGTTTACGGTTCCCGTTATCCTAGTGACTTTATTTAGCCTAATGCTTCAAGGCATCGCAGGTATGATTCTGCCGTTCTTGTCTATCTACTTCTCACTGGCGTTCAGCCATTCGATTCTGCTGATTTGTGATAAGAAAGTGCCGCCAATGCAATCGCTGCTGCTTTCTCTGCGTGCTGTCAACAAAAAAATCTTCACCGTTGCTTCTATCTACCTATTAGTAATGCTGATGTTCATCGTCGCGGCAATGATGTACGGCATTGGCTTAATCTTCGTTCTTCCGTTCTTCTTCCACGTGAAAGGAATCCTTTACCGTGAAATGTTTGGCATCAAGTTGAAACTGATTGCTTCAGATCGTCCAAAGAGCGATGACGACCACAACGGTAGCAACAATAAAGACCCACAGGTATTCGATGCATAACAACTCTAAATTAAGCGCAAGTAAATCACTTGCGCTAAAAGTGACGGCACTGGCTCTTGTTGGCTCTATTTCACTAATTGGTCCTTATATTTACCAAGAAGAGGAGCGTCGACGTACGACAGAGCAGAGCGCCAATTCCACTGACCAATTTGGTGACTTGACGGTTTCTTCGAGCACACCAAACTTTGCGGCCATCGAAGATGTGAACGAGAAAAAGGACACCTTCTTTTCGTTCCTACGTCCAAGTATCAATATCGAAAACAAACGTATCACCAAAGAACGCGCGTTTTTAACTAAGCTCTCTGAGTCCGGTTTAAGCAGTATTGATTCTGAAGACGCGTCTTATGCGAAAAGGTTAGGGAAGTTATACAGCTTGCCTGTACCTAGTGAAGGTTTAGATCAAGTATGGCTGACAGAGATGCTTAACCGCGTGAATGTGCTGCCAGAGGCACTTGTACTGACACAAGCTGCGAATGAGTCGGCTTGGGGAACATCGCGTTTCGCCACCAAAGCGAACAACTATTTTGGACATTGGTGTTATACCAAAGGTTGTGGCCTTGTTCCGCTACAACGTAACGAAGGTAGCTCGCATGAAGTCGCCACATTCTCTTCAAGCCAAGAATCCGTACATCGTTACTTCATGAACCTTAATCGTAATCGTGCTTACGCCGATCTAAGAGCGATTCGTGCAAAACTTGCTGCCCAAGGTGATGATCTTTTAACAACCGCAACGGCGACAGAGCTCACCAATGGCTTGTTAAAATATTCTGAGCGAGGTTCCGACTATGTGACTGATTTACAAGCTATGATCCGTCACAACGAGGTATACTGGAAAAAGTAACTCATTTTGATACCAACTTGGTTGCCTTCGATAGTCGGCTTATACCAAGTAATATCACAAAAAGAGCAGCTCATTGGCTGCTCTTTCTATTTATAAACGCTCAACTTCGACAAGATTATAATAATGAAAAAGACAGCACTCGCTTTATTAGCCTCATTAAGCCTTGGGGTTTCTCTTCCTGCTACAGCGCAAGAATACATGTTCACGTATTCTAAGCTTTATACTCAGCTGAAAAACAACACCAAAGAAGGGCATGATGATGTCAAAGTTGCGGTCTTCTTTGTTGATCAACAAGCTCAGCAAACCTGTCACATCAGCAAAGCTTGGATGGAAAAAGAAGAGCACTACGAAGAGCTAAAAGTCTCTCCAGCCAATGAACTGCTTCTACCGGTAGATCAAAACCTTCGTTCAGCAAACCCTCTTATCTTTGTACAAACTCAAGAACAAGAATGTGCGTATTCTTTGGTCGTGATGACTCAAGAGCCTTTAGTTGGAACTGTTGAAGTTACACAGATAGAAAATCTATTGCCACAGATGCAGGCGATGCTTGAAGACGTCAGCGGTATGTTCTCTGGTTGGTTCACGCCAGATATCCAAGGGTTAACGCTAGAGTTCGCTAATAAGCTGGAAGGCAACATCGAGCTTTCAAATGGCAAGCAACTACCAATCAAAGAAGGACGTGCGAAATTCACCTTAGAAGAACTGAATGGAAGTGACAGCATCACGTTGCCAGAACCAACAGTTCGCGTATTGCCGTACATTCCCGCGCAATAATTTTTAACAGAATCATTGTTAGTGAAGTAAAAGCTTAGCGAAATCATCCCCCTAAGTTTTTGCGACATATCTTAAAGCAGCCTCATCGAATAAGATCAGGCTGCTTTTCTTTATCTATGATACCAACCGAGAGCTTGTGAAGCCGCGTTTCTCTGCCGTTTAGGCGCTTATCGAACAATAAAAGCAGAATCTTTCTATTACTCAGCTTGTTTATCCGGCCGTTACTATTTCAACATCAAATAAAAATCCGTATAATCCACGCCCTAAAACAGTCCCACTAGCAATCTACAGTCGGTAATACGACGGTGTGAGAGTCGCAATGAACCAAAACGATAATAGAAAAGAAACACTTGAATTCAACAAACTTCAGAAACGTCTGAGAAGAAATGTTGGAAATGCCATCATCGACTACAACATGATCGAAGAGAATGACGTAGTAATGGCATGTATTAGTGGCGGTAAAGATTCATTTGCGATGTTAGATATTTTGCTACGTTTACGTGAAGCAGCACCGATCAAATTTGATGTTGTGGCAGTAAACCTAGATCAAAAACAACCTGGGTTCCCTGAACACATTCTTCCTGAGTACTTTGAAACGCTGAACATTCCTTACTACATCGTAGATAAAGACACGTATTCAGTGGTTAAAGAGAAAGTGCCAGAAGGTAAAACAACGTGTGGCCTATGTTCTCGTCTTCGTCGTGGTACTTTGTACTCATTCGCAGAGAAGATTGGTGCAACTAAGATCGCTCTGGGTCACCACCTAGACGACATCGTTGAGACCATGTTCCTAAACATGTTCCACGGTGCGCGCTTAAAGGCTATGCCACCAAAGCTTCGTTCAGATGATGGTCGTAACGTTGTTATTCGTCCACTGACTTACTGTCGTGAAACGGACCTAATCAAATACGCAGAACATAAAGAGTTCCCAATCATTCCTTGTAACCTATGTGGCTCTCAAGAGAATCTACAGCGTCAGAACATTAAAGCGATGCTAATTGATTGGGATAAGAAAACGCCAGGTCGTGTTGAGAAGATCTTTAAGTCAATCCAGAACGTAAGTCCAAGCCAACTGGCTGACCGCGAGCTGTTTGACTTCGTGAACCTTCCACTAGACCGTAGTGAAGACCGCAAAGCGTACGAATTCGAAGAAGCTGAAATTTCATCTTCTAACATCGATGAGTCAATGTTCATCGACGTAACGAACGTATAATAAGAATAATCGTTGTAGAGCAATAGATGCGCCTACAACAGACAAACAAAAACGCCTCAAGCAATGCTTGAGGCGTTTTTTTATAAGTTGTCCCGTCCTGAAATGT